>NZ_JBIAHS010000003.1:85486-164897 GCF_042870755.1 Streptomyces sp. NPDC006365 | reverse complement strand
CCGGGGGGCCCCCCCCGCCCCCCCCCCCCCCCCCCCCACCCCACCCCCCCCCACACCCCCCCCCCCCCCCCCCCCGCCCCCCCCCGGGGGGGGGGGCCCCCCCCCCCCCCCGGGGGTGGGGCGGGGCCGCTCTTCCGTCGGCGAGGTGTACGACGGCAGCCTCACGACCCCGTGTACCCGGCGAGCCACATACATGGCCGACGGAACCAGAGGGCTGTATCCGTCGGCAGCGCTCGGCAGCAGTTGGGGCGTCCGCTGCTTGGCGGAAGGCAATGCCTGTGAGTCGAGCAGGGATTGGAACCCGCGGGCCCGACAAGTACTGAGAACGTACCTTCGCCGCTCGCAGAGGGCTTCCCGACGGCCTCACGGCCGGGCCGGCCAGGAGGTCCACTGGTGTGCGGCCAGGGACATCCCGTCGTGGCTGCCGGCCCGGCCGTCTGCCGCCGTGGGAGGCAGGGTAGGACCTCCCACGGGCTTCAGGGGCGGGCCTCCCGGTCGGTCACCGCCCCTCGGCCGTGCGGCCGGTGAGCGTGGCCAGCATGCGCGGGCCGCCCTGGACGGCGGTGCGCTGCATGTGGTGCAGGACGCCGCGGATGCCGCCCATCTCCTCGCCGCCGCCGGCCCGTCCGGGGCCACCGTGGATCAGGGCGGGCAGTGGGGAGCCGTGGCCCGTGGACGCCTTGGCGGACTCGGTGTCGAGGATCAGGAGCCTGCCGTGCCAGGGCGCGACCCCCAGCACTACTTCTCGCGCGAAGGTCGCGTCGCCGGTGACGACGGACCCCGCGAGACTGCCCCGGCCCAGCGAGGCCAGGAAGGCCACGTGCTCCGCTGACGTGTAGGAGATGAGCGTGCTGACCGGGCCGAACGCCTCCACCTCGTGCGGCGCGGAGGCGCCCGGGTCGTCGCAGCGCAACAGCAACGGGGAGAGGAACGCGCCCCGTTCGGCGTCGGCACCCCGCACATCCACCCGGTCGGGGTGCCCGAAGACGAGGCGCGCGGAGTCGAGGAGCGTCTTCACACAGCGGCGTACCTCGTCGCGCTGCGCGGGCCCGGCCAGGGCACCCATCCGCACGGCCGGGTCGGCCGGGTTACCGACGACGACCTGCGTCAGCCGGGCTGCGGCGGCCTCACCGACCGCGTCCATCAGGTCGGCAGGAACGAAGGCGCGGCGGATGGCGGTGCACTTCTGCCCCGCCTTCACAGTCATTTCGGTGACCAACTGGTCGATGTACAGGTCGAATTCGGGGGTTCCAGGGGTGGCGTCCGGGCCGAGGACCGAGCAGTTGACGGAGTCCGCCTCGGCGTTGAAGCGCACCGCCTGCCGTACGACGGTCGGGTGGGTGCGCAGCCGTTCGGCGGTGGCCGCCGAGCCGGTGAACGACACCAGGTCCTGTTCGGTGAGGTGGTCGAGCAGGTCGCCGGCACCGCCGCAGACGTACTGCAGGCTGCCGGGCGGCAGCAGACCGGACTCCACGATCAGCTCGATCAGTCGGTTGGTCAGCACGCAGGTGGGGGTGGCGGGCTTGATCAGGCTGGGCACGCCGGCCAGCAGGGCCGGGGCCAGCTTCTCCAGCGGTGCCCACACGGGGAAGTTGTACGCGTTGATCTGTATCGCCGCGCCTCGCAGCGGAGTGCAGATGTGCCCGCCGAGGAAGCTGCCGTCCCGGCTCAGGGACTCCTGCGGACCCTCGGCGTAGACCAACCCCTCGTCCCCGCCGGGCAGTTCACGCAGTCCCAGGTCGGCGTAGTGACGCAGCACCCTGATGCCGCCGTCGATGTCGAACTTCGAGTCGTACAGTGTCGCACCCGTGCGTGCGGAGAGCGCGTACAGCTCCTCGCGGTGGCCGCGCAGATGGGCGGCGAGGTCCGCGAGCAGCGCCGCGCGCTGGTGGAAGGAGAGCGCGCGCAGCGCCGGTCCGCCTACGGTGCGGGCGTGGTGCAGCGCGGCCGCCATGTCGATGCCCGCGGAGGAGGCCCGGGCGATCTCCTCGCCGGTGACCGCGTCGTACACCGGCGTTCCGTCCCCGGTCGGGGTGTACCACCGGTCCTGTACATAGCTCGGCAGCAGGCTCATCGGGTCGTTCCTTCCGTCCTCGCGTGCGCCGTCCCCGCGTACGCGTCGTCGCCGTCGTCGACCGGGTGGTGGCCCCAGATGTCGGAGTGGTAGACGCGGCTCACCCAGGTCGCGTCGTCCACCCGCCGTCCCTCGGCGCCCACTTCGATGCCGAAGCCGGCGGGGGAGCGCATGTAGAAGGAGAACATCAAGTCGTTGGAGTGCCGGCCCAGCGTTGCCATCAGCGGGACCTTGTGTGCGTGGGCCCGGTCGTGGGCCCGGCCCACCTCGTCCATGTCCGACACCTCGCACAGGATGTGGTGCGTGCCTTCGCGTTTGCGGGACTCGACGAAGGCGATGCTGTGGTGCCGGGGGTTGCAGCCCATGAAGTAGAAGGTCCCGCCCAGGGACAGGTGGGTCACGTCGCTGAGCCGGAAGCCCATGACGTCCCGGTAGAAGTCGACCGCCTCCATCGCGCGCGGCGACTTCAGGACGATGTGCCCCATCCCCTGGTCCCCGGTAACGAACGTCACGCCGAGCGGCGAGACGAAGGGGGCGGTCGACAGGTGCCGGCCGGTGAACAGTTCGGTGCGCACCGCGCACGGGCCGTCGAACCACACCATGCGGTCGACCTGCCGGGCAGCGCACTCCTCGGAGGTGCCCTCGTGGACCTCAACTCCGTGGGCGCGCAGGCGCAGTGCCATCTGCTCCAGGCCGCGTGGATCGCCGACCTCCCAGCCGATATGGGTGACACCTCCGGACTCGGCGTTTTCGACACGGAACCGGTACGGATGCTCGTCCAGCCGCAGCAGCCGCGCCTGCGGCGAGCCCGGCGGCCCGACGGGCATGGTGCCGATGATGTCGTTGGCGTAGGCGACCCAGCCGTCGGGGTCGGGGGTGCCGATGCCGAGGTAACCCAGGCTGCGAATGCTCACCGAGACCTCCCATGGTCGATGTGTGGCCTGCTCTGGGCGCCGCGAGGACTGCCCGGCCAGCCGAAGGATCCGGTCGTTCGAACCCTGATCGTCAAAAGTCATACAGACAGATTCCTCAAATGTAAACCTGTTGACTATCAGGGTTCTATCTACCTATGGTCGCTGCCGTGCACCAAAGCCGGTCACCCGTGAAGGGCCAATGCCATGCCTGTAAGTGAGCCGCGCCTGCATCCGGTCGCCGACAAGGACATCCCGGAGAAGGCACTGGAAGCCCTGCGGCCGTACCGCAACGGCGAGGGCGACATCTACGCCATCTGGGCGACCCTGGCCGCCCACCCGGACGCGCTGCGCCGCTTCCTTGTCTTCGGCAACCATGTCCTGGGCAAGAACACCCTGCCCTTGAGGTCCCGCGAGCTGGTGATCCTGCGGATCGCCTGGCTCGCCCAGGCCGAGTACGAGTGGTTGCAGCACGTCCGGATCGCCCGTCGGGCCGGGGTGTCCGACGACGAGATCCGTGCCCTCGGCCGGACCGGCGATCCCGGTTTCGGCGGCGCCGAGCGTGCCCTGCTCGCCGCGACCGACCAGCTGTTCGGGGGAGCCGATCTGGACGACGCCGTGTGGCGGGTCCTGCGCGAGCACCTCACCACCGAGCAGCTCATCGATCTCGTGTACACGGTCGGCCAGTACAAGACCGTGGCCATGGCGATCAACGTCTTCCGTATCCAGCCCGAACCGGACATCGCCGCGCTGCGCGAGGAGCTCCCGCTGCCCGCGCCGACGGTGTCCTGACCACCCACCCCAACCGTCCCAGGAGGGAACCCGAATGAAGCTCGCCAACCTTGCCGGCCGGGCCACGATCATCGTCGGCGACCGCGCCCTCGACGTCGAGAAGGCCAGCAACGGGGCGCTCGGCCCCGACCCCGCCGTGCTGTACGACCTCGCCAACCATGCCGAACTGCGGAGACTCGCACAAGCGGCGACCGACACCGACCTGGTCGCCTACGACGAGAAGCAACTCGGCCCGGTCTCCCCGCGAGCCGGCAAGATCCTGGGGGTGGCGCTCAACTACCGCGGCCACGCCGAGGAGTCGAACATGCCGATCCCCGAACAGCCCGGTATCTTCGCCAAGTTCCCCAGCTCGCTGGCCGGCCCGTACGAGCCGGTGTCCGTACCCGTGGGCATCGACAAGGTCGACTTCGAGGCCGAGGTCGTGGTGGTGATCGGGCGGACCATGCGTTCCGTCGAGCCGGCGGACGTCTGGGCGGGCATCGCGGGCGTGACCGCCGGCCAGGACGTCACCGACCGCAAGGAGCAGTGGCGCAAGCCGCTGAACCAGTTCAGCCTCGCCAAGTCCTACGACACCTTCAGCCCGTGCGGGCCGCTGATGGCGACCGTCGACGAGTACGACGACCCGAACGACATCGAGGTCGCGGGCTGGGTCGACGACCTGGAGGTGCAGCGCGGGCGGACCTCGGACCTGATCTTCACCGTCCCCGAGCTGGTCTCCTGGCTGTCCCGGTACGTCACCCTGGAGCCGGGCGACCTGGTCTTCACCGGAACCCCGGCCGGCTGCGGGGTCCGGCGCACGCCGAGGCTGTACCTGCAGCCGGGGATGACACTGACGACCGAGGTCTCGGGCGTCGGTACGATGCGCAATCCGATCAGCCGCTGACGCCCGCCGGCGCCGTTGCCCGAAGGGAGCCCTGTCCTTGTCCGAGATCCGCGGTGACGCCGTCCACCATCCGCGCTCCCGTGAGTTCGCCGCCAAGGTACGGGCCCACCACGAGGAACTGGGGCACACCGAGCGCCAGATCCGGGGAGTCGAACTGGTCACCCACCTCACCCGGCTGGTGGCCCGGCTGGTCCAGGACTTCGAAGGCACCGTGCACCGGCCCCTCGGTATGACCTGGGCCGGGTTCCGGATCATGAACACGCTGTGGATCTTCGGTGATCTGGAGCAGCGGGAGATCGCCCGTATCTCGGGCACCTCCCGGGCGAGTGTCTCCAGCGCCCTCAACACCCTTGAGGACCGCGGACTCGTCGAGCGGCGCCGGGAGAGCGACGACCGCCGGGTCGTCCGCGTCTCGCTGACGCCTGCCGGTCTGGCCCTGCTGCACCAGGCGATCGAGGGACAGACAACCCGGGAGACGGCCTGGACGGCAGTCCTCGAAGACGAGGAGGTCTCCCAACTCGTGTCCCTGCTCGGCCGACTGGTCAACCAGGAGCACCCGGCCTAAACGCTCCGCTGTCAGCACAGCGACGGGTTGTTCTTCGTCCGCGGTGTCGTCGTGGCGGGTCGCGCCCACGCGGCGGAGCCGCATATCGACACAGTCCCGCGCCCCTTCAGGGGCTGCCGAACCGCAATCGGCGCAGCACCACCTCAGCTCCGACATCTCCATCGGATCGAGCCGTACGGCGTTTCCAAGTGGTCGCCCCCTCCCGACCGTCCGGTCCGGAGGAGAACGAGCCGTGCGCCCCATCGCCGTAGCGCGATCCACGAGCATCCCCGCCTCACACCTCCCCCTTCCGAGGAGCCGCACCATGCCCCGGAGAATCGTCACCGGCCGAGCGGCGGACGGCAAAGCCGCCGTCGTCCAGGACGGTCAACCGCCCCGCACCAACGCACTCCAGCACACCCCGGGCTTCGTCTCGTCCCTCGTCTGGGCCACCCCCGCCCAGCCCACCGTGCCCTACGACGGCACCGATCCGACGCCCGCCGTCACCTCCTACGTCCCCGAGCCCGGCGCCACCCGCGTGATCCACCTGGTCATCCCGCCGGACACGGTGTACGGGAGCGAGGGCTTCGACCCGGCCACGGCCGTCGCGGAACGCCTTCGGACCAGCCCCGGCCTGGCCGAGCTGTTCGAGCCGGACGCCCCCGGCATGCACACCACCGACACCGTCGACTACGGCGTCCTGCTCCAGGGCGAGATCGTCCTGGAACTCGACGCCGCCAACGAGGTCACCCTCTCCCCGGGCGACGTCGTCGTGCAGAACGGCACCCGCCACGCCTGGCGCAACCGCTCCACCTCACCCGCAACCATGCTCTTCGTTCTCATCGGTGCCCGGAGGAACTCCTGATGCCCCACCTCAACCCCGTCGACGCCCTCGACCTCGACAGTCAACTCGACGACGACGAACGACTCATCCGCGACACCGTCGCCGCCTTCGTCCGCGACCGCGTGACCGACCACGTGCCCGGCTGGTTCGAGGCGGGTACCTTCCCGACCGACGAACTCGCCCCTGAAATCGGCAAGTTGGGTCTCCTCGGCATGCACCTGGAGGGCTACGGCTGCGCGGGCGCGAGCGCCACCGCCTACGGTGTGGCCTGCCGCGAGCTGGAGGCCGCCGACTCGGGTCTGCGCAGTTTCGTCTCCGTACAGGGCTCCCTGGTGATGTACCCGATCCACCGCTACGGCTCGGAGGAGCAGAAGCAGCAGTGGCTGCCCAAGCTCGCCTCGGGCGAGGCGATCGGCTGCTTCGGGCTCACCGAACCCGACCAGGGCTCCGACCCGGGCGGCATGCGCACGGTCGCCAAGCGCGACGGCGACGACTGGATCCTCAACGGCACCAAGATGTGGATCACCAACGGCTCCATCGCCGACATCGCCGTCGTCTGGGCCCGCACCGAGGACGGCATTCGCGGCTTCCTCGTCCCCAAGGACACCCCCGGCTTCACCACCAGCGAGATCCACAGCAAGCTGTCCCTGCGCGCGTCCGTCACCGCGGAACTCCACCTCGAGGACGTACGGTTGCCCGCCGACGCGGTGCTCCCCGGCGTCACCGGACTGCGCGGACCCCTGTCCTGCCTCTCCGAGGCGCGCTTCGGCATCCTGTGCGGTGTCGTCGGCGCCGCCCGCACCTGCTACCTGTCGGCCCTGGACTACTCGACCACCCGCGAGCAGTTCGGCCGGCCCATCGGCGGCTTCCAGCTGACCCAGGGGAAGCTGGCCCGCATGCAGGTCGACCTCGTGCACGCCCAGCTGCTGGCCCTGCGTCTGAGCAAGCTCAAGGACGCCGGACAGCTGCGCCCCGAGCACGTCAGCCTCGGCAAGCTCGCCAACGTCCGGGCCGCCCTCGACATCGCCCGCTCGGCCCGCACCGTACTCGGCGCCAACGGCATCACCACCGAGTACCCGGTGCTCCGGCACGCCAACAACCTGGAGACGGTGCTCACCTACGAGGGCACCGAGGAGATCCACGCCCTGGTCGTCGGCCAGTCCGTCACGGGACTCGCCGCATACCGCTGACCGGGCGGCCCTGAGACCGGGCCCGCGCGGCGCGGCGCAGACCACCGTCACCAGGGTCGGCGGGACGACCCCGAGGACGGAGGCGAAACGCATCGTCGCCGGGCTGCTCACCAGCCCGTACGCGCAAGAACCCACCCGTGGGCCTGACGTCCGGTGACACACCGACACGCTCACCGGACCCGTGGAGCCACCGGAAGACCGCGGCGGCAGCGGCCTGAAGCACCCCAGCACGCACCACCCCCTGCCAGGCCCTGCCGTACCCGGAGACAACTCCGCCCCATTTGAGGAGAGGTCATGACCTCGACCATGCGCGCAGCGCGAATGCACAACGTCGGCGAGCCGATGAAGATCGAGCAGATTCCCGTTCCGGTACCGGGCCCCGGCGATGTCCGTGTCGCCGTGCACGCCGTGAACATCGTGCCGAACCTCGCCAACATCCTCGGCAACTGGACGACCTGGTTCCCGCTCAACCCGCTCCCGCCCCTGCCGGCCGTGTTCGGGCTCGACCCCGCCGGCGTCGTCGAAGAAGTCGGCGACGGCGTCGAGGGCGTCGAGGTGGGGGACAGGGTGTACGTCAACCCGGGCCGCACCTGCGGCGCGTGCCGAGCCTGCCGCAACGGCCGGATCGTGCACTGCGCGAGCTACGCCTTCGCCGGCTACTTCGGCTTCTCGGCCACCTCGGTCCGCCTGCTCGACCGCTACCAGGGCGGCCTCGCGGAGAAGATGATCGCGCCCGCGTCCGCCCTCGTCCGCATCCCCGACTCCCTGCCCTTCGAGGCCGCAGCACGCTTCGGCTACCTGGGCACCATGTACTCGGCACTCCGCAAGGCCGCCGCCGGACCCGGGCGCAGCGTCCTGATCAACGGCATCACCGGCACCCTCGGTATCGGCGCGGCCCTGCTCGCACCAGCCCTCGGAATCACCACCCTGTACGGCACCGGCCGCGACCGCGAACTGCTGGCGGAGATCGACAAACTGGCCCCGGGACGGCTGCGCCTGCACTCCCTGCACGACGGACCCGTGGACGAGTGGATCGCGGCGGAGACCGGCGGGGCCGGAGTGGACGCCTACATCGACGCCCTCGGGCCCGGCGCTCCGCACGAAACCCTTCAGCAGGGCGTGCGCGCGCTGGCCAGGGGAGGCATCGCCGTCAACGTCGGCGCCGTGGCGGGAGAAGTGCCCCTCGATCTGCACCGAATGATGGACATGGACCAGATCGTCCGCGGATCGGTCTGGTTCACGCCCGGCGAGGGACAGGACATGGCCGACATGGCCGAAGCGGGCGTGCTCGACCTGTCACCCCTGCGCCACCACGTTTTCCCGATCGACGAAGTGAACACCGCGATCAACAACGTGGGTTCGCGACACGGCGGGTTCAGCAACTTCATCATCTCGCCCGTCTCCGGGCGCTGACCGGCACGACTCCGAACCTCCTCCCCACCCCCCACACCGGCAGGTCACCTCACGCGTTCATCTCGGAAGGAACCCCCTATGGCCAGATCCGACACCGGCGTCGGAAACGGCGCCGGCTCCCAGCCGCCCGCCCGCACGGCGATGGCGAAGCAGCCGAGCGAACAGGCCCACGCCACCGACACCCTGGCGCGCGGCACCCTCATCGCGGCAGCGCTCTGCGTCTTCATGGCACAGTTCGCCCTGACCGTGCCCGCGGGCCTGAACGGCCTGTTCCAGCAGGACTTCCACACCTCGGCATCGGAACTGACCTGGATCACCGACGCCTTCCTGGTCCCCGTCACCGTCCTGGAGCTGACCTTCGGGCTCCTCGGTGACCTGTTCGGACGGCGGCGGCTGCTCGTCGGCGGTTCGGTGCTGGTGGCGGTCGGGTTCGTGGTCTGCGTGCTGACGCCGGGCCCCGAGGCCGATCACATGACCCGGCTGATCGTGCTGTGGACCGGCCAGATCATCGCCGGCATCGGTGCTGCGGCCGTGATCCCGACGACCCTGGCCATGATCGCCGCGGGCACGCGCACACCGCGCGCACGGGCCCGCTCCATCTCCGTCTGGGCGGCCGCGCTGTCGATGGGCAGTGTGCTGTCACCGCTGGCCTGCGGCCTGCTCGCGCAGTCGCAGTTCGGCTCGTGGCCCAACTCCGGGTGGCGGTGGGCGTTCCTCCTCGTCGTCGCACTCGCCGCGGTGTCGGCCGTACTCGCCTACGTCCTGGCCGAGGACTCGAAGTCGCCCGAGGGACGTTCCCTCGACTGGCCAGGGCAGATCACGATCGCCGTCGCCGCCGTCGCCCTGCTCTTCGCCGTGATCCAGGGGCCCACGAGCGGTTGGGGCAGCGTCGAGGTCATCGGCGGGTTCACCGTCGCCGCCGTCTTCCTGGTCGCCTTCGTCCTCGCCGAACGCCGCTCGGCGTCCCCGCTGCTGCAACTCGACCTGTTCGCCAACCGGAACTTCACGATCGCCGCGATCGTGACGGTCGTCGGCATGTTCTGCTACCTCGGCACCGGCTATGTGACCAGCATCCGCCTCACCGCCATCCAGGGCTTCACCCCTCTCAAGGCGTCCCTGGCGTTCATCGTGTTCAACGGCGTCTCCGCCCTGATCCAGGTGCCCATCGCCTCCCGCCTCATCGAGCGCTACGACCCGAAGTGGATCCTCGGCGGCGGCCTGCTGCTCATCGGGGCGGGCGACTTCTGGATGGCGTCGATACCGATCGGGCACCAGTCCGTCACGCCTCTCATCGCTCCGCTCGTCGTGGCCGGCGCGGGCGTGGCGTTCGTCCTGTCCGCGGTCACCGCCGTGGTGATCAACACCGTGCCGCACAACCTGTCCGGCATGGCCGCCGGGTGGACCAGCCTGCTGCGCGACTTCGGGTTCACCCTCGGCCCGGCCGTCGTGGGCGCCATCGCCCTCAGCCGGGCGTCGCGTGAGATCAGCGACGAGGTCGGGTCCGACCCGCAGCTCGGCCAGGCCCTGGACACTTTCAACGCCTCGGCGGCGACCGTGCCCGAGGGACAACAGGAAGCCGTCGAGGGCGCCATCGTGGCCGTCAACTCAGGCCCGCTCGGCGCCAACGCCGTCCCGTCGACCGTCACCCTGCCCGACGGTTCCACCGTGCCGTTCAACCCGCTCAAGGACACCGCCTTCCAGGCCCTGGGCAGCGCCTACTCGCTCGGCTACCTGATCGTCGGGCTGTGCGCGGTCGCGGCGGCCGTGGTCACCGTGGCCCTGATCGGCGGACACCGACCGGACTCGCCGGACGAGTCTGACGGGCCGGACGCGCCGGTCACTCCGGCGACGACCGACGTCTGACGGACCGTAGGAAGAAAGGAGCGCTGACATGACCGGCCCCACCCGCCCACGACCGATGTTCCGCCTGGGCCATCTACTGGAACGCCGCGCCCAGTCACACCCCGACCACACGGCACTGGTCTTCGGGGACCGCGCGTGGACCTACGGGCAACTGCGGGACTGGATCGTGACCACGGCGAGGCAGCTGCGCCTGCACGGGGCCGGTCCCGACAGTGTCGTCGCCTACGCGGGCGCCTCACGCCCCGAGGTCTTCGTCCTGATGTACGCCACGGCCCGCCTCGGAGGCGTGTTCGTCCCGGTCAACGGGGCGGCCACGCCTCCCGAGATCGCCTACCTCCTGGCGGACTCGGGAACGGACATCCTGGTCACCGACGCCGCCTGCGCCACCAAACTGGCCGACGACGGCACCGTACCGGCGGACATCACCCGTGTGTGCCTGGACGAGGAGCCACCCGACGGATACGCACCACCGAGCCGCACGGCGGATGAACCCGTCGGCGACGACACCCCGGCACCCGTGACGGAGGACGACCTCGCCCTCATCGCCTATACCTCCGGCACCTCCGGTAGGCCGAAGGGCGTGCTCCTCACCCACGGCAACATCTTCTGGAGCTGCGTCAACGGACTCCTCGGCCTCGACCTCGCCCGCGACGACGTCACGCTGATCACCACACCCGTCTTCCACATCGCGGTGCTGAGCGGCGTCGGCTCCTACACCTGGGCCAAGGGCGGAACCGTCATCCTGGAGCCCGCCTTCACCGTCGACGGCTTCCTGAAGACCGTACGGCAGCACCGGGTCACCGTGACCTTCGCCGTCCCGGCGATGCTCGCCCTGATCGGGCGCCACCCGGACTTCGCCGCCGCGGACCTGTCCTCGCTGCGCTGGATCCTCAGCGGGGGAGCGGCGGCACCGGCGTCGGTCGCCGAGGTGTTCCACCGTCGCGGCATTCCGGTCCTCAGCTCATACGGCCTGACCGAGACCGCCGCCGGCGTCACCTACCGCGACCCCCGCGACGGCCCGGGCTGCTCCGGCGAGGCAGGACTCGCCGCCCCGCTGACCGAGCTCCGGATCGTCGACCCCGAGAACCGCCCCGTGCCGCGCGGGGCGACGGGAGAAATCGTCGTCCGCGGACCCAGCGTGACCTCCGGATACCTGGGCCTGCCGGAGGAGACGGCGGCGTCCCGCGACGCCGAGGGCTGGTTCCACGGGGGTGACCGGGGCTACCTCGACCCCGAGGGCCGCCTGGTGGTGGCCGGCAGGATCAAGGACACCATCATCACCGGCGGGGAGAACGTCGACCCGACCGAGGTGGAAGACGCGTTGGAGGCATGCCCCTCCGTGTACGAGGTGGCGGTCGTCGGAACGCCCGATCCCGTCTGGGGAGAGGTCGTCACCGCCATCGTCGTACCGGCCGAGGGCGCGGACTGCTCCCTGGAGGACATCCAGACGTTCCTGTCCGCCTCCCTCACCCGACACAAGATCCCCCGCCGCCTCGAACTCCGGGACCACCTGCCCCGCACCGCCACCGGCAAGCTGCAGCGCAAACTGCTGCGGGGCTGAGCCCGGCCGGACCAGACACCATGGAGAAGCACCTCATGTCCACACAGCCGTCCGGTATCCCCTCCGGCCCCGTACCGAACGTCACTGCCCCCGAGCCCATCCGTCGTGTGGGTGTCGTCGGAGCGGGACTGATGGGCAGCGGCATAGCCGAGGTCTGCGCCCGAGCCGGCCTCGACGTACTCGTCAGTGAAACAGGCCCCGAGGCGGTCGAGGCGGGCCGCGACAGAATCACCAAGTCCCTGGCGCGCGCGGTACGAAGCGGCAGACTCGCGCCGCCGGACAGCACTACGTCCCTCCGCCGGATCGGCTTCACCACCGACCTGGCCGACCTCGCCGACCGCGACATCGTGATCGAAGCAGTGGCCGAGGACGAGCAGGTGAAGACGGAGATCTTCGCGGCGCTCGACAAGGTGGTCGTCCGGCCGGACGCGATCCTCGCCTCCAACACCTCCTCCATCCCCATCATGAAACTCGGCACAGCCACGGGACGTGCCCAGCAGGTGATCGGCGTGCACTTCTTCAACCCGGTCCCGGTGCTGGACCTCGTCGAACTGGTCCCCTCCCTGCTGACCAGCGACCAGACCCGCGACCACGCGGCCGAGTTCGTCGGCCGAACCCTGGGCAAGCAGGTCATCCACGCGAAGGACCGGGCCGGATTCGTCGTCAACTCCCTGCTGGTGCCCTACCTGTTGTCCGCCATCCGCATGCTCGAGTCGGGCATCGCCTCCGCCGACGACATCGACAACGGCATGGTGCTCGGCTGCGCCCACCCCATGGGCCCCCTGCGGCTGGCCGACCTGATCGGCCTGGACACCCTCAAAGCGATCGCGGACTCGATGTACGAGGAGTACAAGGAACCGCTGCACGCCGCGCCACCCCTCCTGCTGCGCATGGTGGACGCCGGTCTCCTCGGCAGGAAGACGGGCCGGGGCTTCCACGACTACTCCGGTTGAAAGGGCTGAAAGGAAAGTCAGATGAGCTTGAGGATCGTTGTCACTGTGAAGTACGTGCCCGACGCCACGGGCGACCGGCACTTCGCCGATGACCTGACCGTCGACCGCGACGACGTGGACGGTCTGCTCTCGGAGCTCGACGAGTACGCGGTCGAGCAGGCCCTGCAGATCGCCGAGGACGCCGCCGACGCGGAGATCACCGTCCTGACCATCGGCCCCGAGGACGCCAAGGACGCGCTGCGCAAGGCGCTGTCCATGGGCGCCGACAAGGCCATCCACGTCGAGGACGACGACATCCACGGCACGGACGCCATCGGCACCTCGCTGATGCTGGCCAAGGCGATCGAGAAGGCCGGCTACGACCTGGTCATCTCCGGCATGGCCTCCACCGACGGCACCATGGGCGTCGTTCCCGCACTGCTCGCCGAGCGCCTGGGCGTCCCGCAGGTCACCCTGCTGTCCGAGGTGTCGGTCGAGGAGGGCACGGTCAAGGGCCGCCGCGACGGTGACGCGGCGTCCGAGCAGCTGGAGGCGTCCCTGCCGGCAGTCGTGTCGGTCACCGACCAGTCGGGCGAGGCCCGTTACCCCTCCTTCAAGGGCATCATGGCCGCCAAGAAGAAGCCGGTGACCTCCTGGGACCTGTCCGACCTCGACATCGAGGCCGAGGAGGTCGGTCTGGAGGGCGCCTACACGGTTGTCGACTCCGCCGCGGAGCGCCCGGCGCGCACGGCCGGCACGATCGTCAAGGACGAGGGCGAGGGCGGCAAGCAGCTCGCTGCCTTTCTCACGGAGCGCAAATTCGTTTGATGCAGCCTCGCGTGCCAGAAGTTCATCTGATTCGGTAGGAGTTGCTCATTCATGGCTGAAGTTCTCGTCTACGTCGACCACGTGGACGGTGCCGTCCGCAAGCCCACCCTGGAGCTGCTGACCCTGGCCCGCCGCATCGGCGAGCCCGTCGCCGTCGCGCTGGGCAACGGTGCCGGTGACACCGCCGCCACGCTGGCCGAGCACGGCGCGACCCGCGTCCTGGCGCACGACGCCGCCGAGTACGCCGACTACCTGGTCGTCCCGAAGGTCGACGCCCTGCAGGCCGCCATCGCCGCCGTCTCCCCGGCCGCCGTGCTGATCCCCTCCTCCGCGGAGGGCAAGGAGATCGCAGCCCGTCTGGCGCTGCGCATCGGCTCGGGCATCATCACCGACGCCGTCGACCTGGAGGCGTCCGACGAGGGCCCGGTGGCCACCCAGTCGGTGTTCGCCGCGTCTTTCACCACCAAGTCCCGTGTCTCCAAGGGCACTCCGGTCATCACGGTCAAGCCCAACTCCGCCGCCGTGGAGGCCGCCCCGGCCGCCGGCGCGGTCGAGGCGCTGAACGTGACCTTCGGTTCGCTGGTCACCGGCACCCAGGTCACCGGCCGCACCCCGCGTGAGTCGACGGGGCGTCCGGAGCTGACCGAGGCCGCGATCGTGGTCTCCGGTGGCCGTGGCGTCAATGGCGCCGAGAACTTCGCGATCATCGAGGCGCTGGCCGACTCCCTGGGTGCGGCCGTGGGTGCCTCGCGGGCCGCGGTGGACGCGGGCTGGTACCCGCATTCCAACCAGGTCGGCCAGACCGGCAAGTCGGTCTCGCCGCAGCTGTACATCGCCTCCGGCATCTCCGGCGCGATCCAGCACCGGGCCGGTATGCAGACCTCGAAGACCATCGTGGCGGTCAACAAGGACGCCGAGGCCCCGATCTTCGACCTCGTCGACTACGGCGTGGTCGGCGACCTCTTCGACGTCGTCCCCCAGCTCACCGATGAGATCAGGACCGCACATGCGTAGCCATGGCGAGCCGCCGCACGACAACGAAAGAGGGCTCCGCCGATGCGCGTGGTGATGGTCGGCCTGCCCGGCGCCGGGAATGGCACGCAAGCCGCGTACCTTGCTGAGAACCTCTCCATTCCGCGCATCTCCACGGGTGACTTGTTCCGGGTGAACATCAGTCGGCGAACGGAGCTGGGTCGGCAGGCCCAGGAGTACATGGCATCCGGACAGCTGGTACCCGACGAGTTTGGATGAGCACCGCTCAGCGTTCCTTATGGTGCCGGTCCAAAGCCTTCGGCTGCGCTACGGACTGGTATGGGCCCTGTGTATCCGGAGGACGGACTTCAGGTAGGGCGCGGATTAGGTGGTGGAGCGGGAGTGCACGCTGACGGCGTAGCCGCCGCCTCGACGGTAGGGATCGCCGCCCCAGGTGGCGTAGCGCTGGCGCAGGGTCAGTCCGGCCTGGGTGCACCAGTGATCGAACTCCGTCAGAGACACAGGAGGTTCCGGCAGCGGCAGGTGTGCCGCGTCCAGCCCCATGCCCGTGACCAGCAGTCCGCTGGGACGCAGGACGGCAGCCAGTTGCTGTACGACGGCTGATTCGGTGCCGGAGGCCAGCAGGGGGATGACGTTCCCGGCGGCAACCACCAGGTCGAAGCCCGGCTTCAGGCCGAGGGCATCCAGGTGCGCCAGGTCGCCGTGGAGCCATTCCAGCGCGGGGGCGTCACCGCGGGCGACAGCGAGCATGGAAAGGTCGGTGTCCACGCCGGTGCAGTGGTAGCCCAGCTCGGCGAGCCGGATCGCGACCCGGCCGGTGCCGCAGCCAGCGTCGAGGATCCGGGCGGCGGGCTTCAGCAGTGCGGCGCAGAAGGCGGCCTCGCCGTGGATGTCATGGCCCGATTCGGCGAGCTGCGCGAAACGTTGGGCGTACTTCTCTCCGGCTTGTCCGCCTGTCAGTTCCGCCCAGCGGTCGCGTTGCTTGCTCATGTTCTGCATGCCTTCCGGTCAGCCTCGGTAGCAGAGGCGAGGACGCTGCCATCGCGCTTGATCGTAGGTAAAGACATCGGAGCCTGCTACGAAGGTACGCGGGCGGGCGGCCGCCGGTGCTGCCGCGATCCTACGGTCCAGTTGTTGCCGTCCTCGTCGAGTATGGCGAACAGGGCGTCCAGCGCCCGGCCTGCGGCGGGGTCGAGCAACTCCTCTGTGACGTTGTGGGAGCTTGGCCAACTCGAGGAGTGCGGTGAAGGCGGACAGGCTCTGGGCCGGGTGCGGACCCACCGCCGGTCTCACACGTGGCCGGCACCGCGTGCTTGCCACCGACGCACCGTTCCGCTGCCTCCACCGCCTCAGCGAGCAGTGAGGGCCAGTACGTCTGCGGACGCGGCGAATTCGATGTCGTCGTAACCCATCACCGGGACCAACGAGCTGGAGCGTCTCACGGTGAGACTCCTCCCTTCGATGCCTCCGGCATGCTCAGGACGACGTGCCAAGGCGGTGCGGTGACGAGTGGGGGGGACATGGCGAAACAGTCGTGGGGGCACCGGGAGCGGCTGCTGGCTCTGGGCGGGTTCGGGGTTCTGCTGGCGGTGGGTGGTGCGGTGGCGACGGTGGCGGGTGTTGCGGCCGGCCCCGGAGTCGCGCTCACGGGTGCCGTACTCGGCTGCTGGGAGGCGTGCGGCCTGTGGCTGTGGAATGCCTGGTTCCAAGGAGCGCGGAAGGGCACACGACGCTGACGGCGTCCACCCGCCGGGCCGGGCTCTGTCGGTGTCACGTCATCTCCCGGTGTCACGTCACTTCCCGGCGTCTTGTCGCCACCTGGCGTCACGTCACCTGCCCGTGTCACGTCACGCCCGGCGTCACCCCTTCTCCGGCCCCAGCCGGATCCCGTACGCCGTGATCTTGCGGTAGATCGTTGCCCGGGAGATGCCCAGCGCCTTTGCCGCCTTCGCCTTGTCTCCGCCGTGGTCGAGGAGGGACTGGACGATCAGGTCGCGTTCCGTGGACTCCCAGGCGGACAGGGGGTGTTGGGCTTGGGAGAGCAGGGACGGGGGGAGGTCGGACTCCTCGATCAGGGGGCCCGAGCGGTGCGCCTGCGCGTAGCGGAGCGAGCCGTCGAGTTGGCGGACGTTCCCTGGCCAAGGCGCCCGGGACAGGGCCCGCAACGCGTCGTCCGTGCACCGGAGGTCTCCGCTGTCGCCACCATGGCGGGCCAGCAGGCAGGTCACCAGCGCGGGGATGTCGGCTGTGCGGTGTCGCAGCGGCGGGACGGTGACCTCGGCCCCGAACCGTGCCCGAACTGCGGCGGCGGGATCCGCCTGCCGAGACGCGGCCACCCCGTCGGCATCCGGCAGGGCTTCGGCACCCGTGCCGGGCAGCCTGGGCCGGTCATGGGTGAGCAGCGCGGCCACCCAGCCGGAGCGCCCGGCCGTGGTGCGCAGCAACCGGTCGAGCTGTCCGAGCACGTGCGCGGACAGCAGATCGAGATGCCGCAGCACGACCGTGCCGCGGTCCTCGGCCAGATCCTGGAAGACGGCCTGCAGCCACGGCGCCGCGCCGCCCCTCGCGTCCGCCGCGTCGTGCACGCCGATCGGCGCCGTGGGCGCCACGTGCCGGTGCACGGCCCGGACCAGCGCCTGCTTGCCGGTGCCCGCCTCTCCCTCCACCAGCGTCCAGCGTCCCTGCTCGCAGTGGCGGATCAACTGGCTGACGACGCCACGGAACACGGGGCTCGAACCGCTGATGCCGGCCAGCCGCGGCACACGGACGACGGGGTGCTGGGCGGGCTCCTCCCGCTCCGCGACCAGCCGCAGTTCGATGAGATACGCGGCCGGGTGTCCGCCGGGCTCATCACCCTCCACCCGGCGGCCCCTCAGCTGCACGGTTCGCCCGTCGCTGAGGAGCATCCGCTGTTCGTGCAGCCCGGACGGATCGGCGGCGAGTTCCCGCAGCCGCCGGTGGTCGGCCGGGCCGAGCATCTCTGTCGCGGCCGCGTCGGCGAGCAGTAGACCGTCGGTGAGCGTGACCAGTGCCCTGTGTGATCTCTGACGAGACGTCAAGAAAGCGCGAAGTGCCGCTTGTTCGCGTTCCGAACCGATGTCGAGCAACCGCTCCTCGATGTCGGCGGCGGCCTCCTGGACGAGCGCCACCATCAGCGGCGATGCGGTGTGCTGCCAGGACGTCAGGTCGATCAGGCCGAGCACCCGGCCGCTGATGGGATTGCGGATGGGCGCCGCGGCGCACGACACCCGCTGCAGCCGTTCGGAGAAGTGTTCCGAGCCGAAGACCTGCGCCGTACGGCCGTTCTCGGCCGCGGTGCCGATGCCGTTCGTGCCGACGTACTCCTCGGCGTAGCTGAAGCCGGGTGCGAGGCTGATGTCGTCGAGATGCCGGTGCAGCGCCCGGTCGCCGGTCCTGCGCTCACGCACCCGTCCTTTGGAGTCCGTCAGGATGAGGCACATCGGGGTGCCCTGGAGTGCGTCGGAGAGCCGGTCGAGGACCGGGCGGGCGGCCGTGGCGAGCCGGGAGTGCGGGTCGAAGTCGGCGTTGTAGGGGGCCTCGATGCGGTCGGCGTCCACGCCGAAGAAGCGCGAGCGCTGCCAGGAGTCGAGGATGGGCGGGCGCACCGCGGCGGACGAGACGTCTCCGCCCTCCAGGAACCGGGCCCGCTCGCGGACGGGGTTGAGGTGCGGGACGCGACGGTCGAGGCCGAGCGCGGAGACGGTGGGCGACGGCCTCGGCGTCTCTAGGGGTTCCACGGATTCCACAGGTTCCATCGGCTCTGCGCCTTCTGCCGTGCAATGACTCTCGGGGTTCCGGTATGTCCGGCACGTTAAGTCCGGGAGTGCGATGGTGGCCATACCCGGGATGTGGCGCCCGTCTCAACTTGAGACGCGCGGCTGCCGCGCCCGGCCCCACGATGGGCGACGCCCCGGTCACCGACGGCAGTGCGCCGCCGCGAGCGCCGGGCGAACGAGGTCCCTTCCCTCCGGTCCCGGCTGTGCCGGAGCACGGGGGGAGCCCCAACGCTGCCGAGTCAGCCGGAGGAGTATCACCCGTGAGCCGACAGAGCCTGAGCAAGGCGCACAAGAAGATCACCGAGTTGTCGTGGGATCCGACGTTCGCGACGCCGGCCAACCGCTTCGCGACCGACTACCGTTTCGACAAGGCCCCCAAGAAGGACCCGCTCAAGCAGGTCCTGCGCTCCTACTTCCCGATGGAGGAGGAGAAGGACAACCGGGTCTACGGCGCGATGGACGGCGCGATCCGCGGCAACATGTTCCGCCAGGTCCAGGAGCGCTGGATGGAGTGGCAGAAGCTGTTCCTGTCCATCATCCCCTTCCCCGAGATCAGCGCGGCCCGCGCGATGCCGATGGCGATCGGCGCGGTGCCCAACCCGGAGCTGCACAACGGACTCGCGGTGCAGATGATCGACGAGGTACGTCACTCGACGATCCAGATGAACCTCAAGCGCCTCTACATGAACCACTACATCGACCCCGCCGGGTTCGACATCTCCGAGAAGGCGTTCGCCAACTGCTACGCGGGCACCATCGGCCGGCAGTTCGGCGAGGGGTTCATCACCGGAGACGCGATCACCGCCTCCAACGTCTACCTGACGCTGGTGGCGGAGACGGCCTTCACCAACACCCTGTTCGTGGCGATGCCCGCCGAGGCCGCCGCCAACGGCGACTACCTGCTGCCCACCGTGTTCCACTCGGTGCAGTCGGACGAGTCACGGCACATCTCCAACGGCTACTCGATCCTGCTGATGGCGCTGGCCGACGAGGACAACCGGCAGCTCCTGGAGCGCGACCTGCGCTACGCCTGGTGGAACAACCACTGCGTGGTGGACGCCGCCATCGGCACGTTCATCGAGTACGGCAGCAAGGACCGCCGCAAGGACCGCGACAGCTACGCTGAGATGTGGCGCCGCTGGATCTACGACGACTACTACCGGTCGTACCTGATCCCGCTGGAGAAGTACGGCCTGAAGATCCCGCACGACCTCGTGGAGAAGGCGTGGGACCGGATCTGGAACCAGGGCTACGTCCACAAGACCGCCCAGTTCTTCGCCACCGGCTGGCCGGTGAACTTCTGGCGCATCGACGGCATGACCGACGACGACTTCGAGTGGTTCGAGTCCAAGTACCCGGGCTGGTACGCGGAGTACGGCGCCTGGTGGGAGGCGTACAACCGGATGCGGCATCCCGGTGCCAACAAGCCGATCACCTTCGAGGACGTCGGCTACCAGTACCCGCACCGCTGCTGGTCCTGCATGGTGCCCTGCCTGGTCCGGCAGGACATGGTGGTCGACAAGGTGGACGGTCAGTGGCGCACGTACTGCTCGGAGACCTGCGCGTGGACCGACACCACCGCGTTCCGGCCTGAGTACGAGGGCCGCCCCACCCCGTCGATGGGACGCCTCACCGGCAAGCGCGAGTGGGAGAGCTGCTACCACGGGCAGGACCTCGCCGACATCGTTCAGGACCTCGGCTATGTCCGCGATGACGGCAAGACGCTGATCCCGCAGCCACATCTGGACCTCGACGACCCGAAGAAGCTGTGGACGCTCGACGACATCCGCGGCAACACACTCATCAGCCCCAACGTGGCGCTCAACGAGATGTCCGACGAGGAGCGCGAGGCGCACGTCGCGGACTACCGCAGCCGCAGCAACATCACACCGTCGAGGCTCTGACCGAACCCCAGGCAGGGGCGGCGACGTACCGTCGCGGGGTCGCCGCCCCGGAAGGCTGGTCCTTGTGGGCGATAAGCACCGCATCCGATTCGAACCGGTCGGCATCGAGATCGAGGCCGACGAGGACGAGACCGTACTGGACGCCGCGTTCCGCCAGGGCGTCAATCTCATGCACGGCTGCAAGGAGGGCCAGTGCTCGTCCTGCAAGTCCTTTCTGCTCGACGGCGACCAGCAGATGGAGCGCTACTCAACCTTCGCGCTCGCCGACTACGAGAGCGAGGAGGGATACGTCCTGCTGTGCCGCGTGCACGCCTATGGCGACCTCAGCGTCGAACTCATCAACTACGACGAGGAGATGCTCCTCTCCGGCATCCCGCCGCGTGAGGTCCGCACCACCATCGCCGCGGTACAGCCGCTCACCCACGACATCGTCCGGCTCGGCCTGATGATCGACCCGGCTGACGAACTGCCGTACCGCACCGGGCAGTACGTGGACATCCAGGTGCCCGGCACCGACCAGTGGCGGTCGTTCTCCATGGCGGGCCTGTCCGCTGAAGGGCCCGGCGGTCAACTGGAGTTCATCATCAGGCGCTACCCCGGCGGACTGCTCTCCGGGCTGCTCGGCGGCGCCCTGAACCCGGGAGACTCGCTCACGGTCAAGGGTCCCTACGGCACCTGCGTGATGCGGGACGCACCCGACCGTGACCTGATCCTGCTCGCGGGCGGCGCCGGCATGGCGCCGATCCTGGCCCAGCTGCGCGGCCTGGCCGCCACCGGCAGCGCCCGGCGCACCCGGTTCTACTACGGGGCGCGTACCCAGCGGGACCTGTTCGCGCTAGACGAGATCGCCGAACTAGGTCGCGGCCTCAGCGACTTCGCCTTCGTACCGGCCCTGTCCGAGGACGGAGCGGGCGGGTACGAGCAGGGGCTGATCACCGACATCGTCGACCGGCACGAGGGCGATCTGTCGCAGGCCGACGCCTACCTGTGCGGCCCACCGCCGATGTGCGACGCCGCTTTCGAGCTGCTCACCGGCAAGGGCATGCCCGAGGAGCGGATCTTCCTGGACAAGTTCACCACGTCCACCAACACCTGACCCGCGCACACCTGATTCGCCCACACACCTGACCTCCCGACCCATGCGAGGAGCCGTACGCATGACCACTCAAGCCGACAAGCCGGCCAAGGTCGAACGCAGCTTCCCCAAACCGCAGTTCACCGACGCCGAGGCGGGAGCCCTCGTCTTCCCGAGCTCCACCAGCCGTACCTTCTCCTACTACAAGCCGCAGAAGATGCGGGCCAGCATGTACGAGGACGTCACCTTCGACGTCCAGCCCGACCCGGAGCGCCACCTGCTGCAGGGCTGGATCTACGGCTTCGCCGACGGCTCCTCGGGTTACCCGCAGGACTGGACCGCCCTCAAGTCCTCGGACTGGCACCGCTTCCTCGACCCCAACGAGGAGTGGGAGCAGACGATCTACCGCAACAACGCCAACGTCGTGCGGCAGGTCCAGCAGAACCTCGCCAACGCCCGCAAGGCCGAGGCCTACGGGCAGTGGAGCCGCTCCTGGAGTACCTTCGTCGAGCGGCACGTCGGCGCGTGGATGCACGCGGAACAGGGCCTGGGCATGCACGTGTTCGTCGCGATCCAGCGCTCCGCGCCCACCAACATGCTCAACAACGCGCTCGCGGTGAACAGCGTCCACAAACTCCGCTTCGCCCAGGACCTCGCGCTGTACAACCTCGACATCGAGGAGCAGCTCGACGGCTTCGACGGCTCCGCCCACCGGGACGTGTGGCACTCGGACCCCGCCTGGCAGGGCGTGCGGGAGAACACCGAACGGCTCACCGCCGTCCAGGACTGGGCCGAGGCCCTGTTCGCCACGAACCTCGTCTTCGAGCCCCTCGTCGGCGAGCTGTTCCGCAGCCACCTCGTCCTGCAGATCGCCGCCCGCAACGGTGACTACACCACGCCGACAGTGATGGGCGCCGGCGAGAACGACTACGACCGCGACCTGCGCTACACCCGGGCCCTGTTCACCCTCCTGCTCGGCGACGCCACCCACGGCGCCGGCAACAAGCAGGTCGTCCAGGAGTGGCTGGAGCGCTGGGCACCGGTGAGCCTCGACGCCGCACGCCGGCTGCAGCCGCTGTGGTCGCAGCCCGCCGAGAAGCCCGTCCGCTTCGAGGACAGCCTCGACCGCGCCAAGGAGCGCTTCGCCCGCCTCATCGAGGACCTGGGTCTTGAGGCACCCGCCGACCGCACTAGCGAGAGGACCGCCAAGTGACCACCGCCCCGCAGCCGTTCAGCGCCGACCGCACCTCGTCGAACATGTGCGGCGTGACGCTGATGAACAACCAGAACGGCCATGTCGTCGCCGATGTGATGCGCGCCAAGGAGAACGTCACCGTCACCGACTTCCCGTCGATGATCCGCGTCGACGGCGAGCGGGTGCTCACCTTCGACTTCGAGGAGATCTCGGGCGCCCTCGGCTTCGACTTCGACGTGTCCGACTTCGAGGAGATCATGTCCACCCACTACGGGCGCATGGTGCACCTCGACGACCGCACGGTGCTCTTCGCCAACCCCGAGGACGCCGCCGAATACATCGACTTCGACCTCAGTCCGGTCGACTGACGCCCGGGAGGAGCAGTCATGTACCGCAAGGACGGCGTCGACTACTTCATCGTCGACGGACACATCCACTTCTGGGACGCCAGCGAGGAGAACACCGCCAACAAGTACGGCGATGGCTTCATCCGCTGCTTCTACGACTACCAGCGCAACCTCAGCCCCCAGGAGTGGGTGTGGCCGCTGGAGAAGTTCCGCAAGTACAGCGAACAGGACCTCGTCCACGACCTGTTCGAGACCGGATACGTCGACTGGGGCATCTTCCAGCCCACGTACCTCAACGAGTTCTACCGCAACGGCTTCAACACCACCGAACGCAATGGTCAGCTGGCCCGCAAGTACCCCGACCGGCTCATCGCCAACGGCTCTTTCGACCCGCGGGAGGGCGAGGCCGGCCTGGAGCGGCTGCGGAAGCTGCACGCCGAGTGGAACCTGCGGGGTGTCAAGCTCTACACCGCCGAATGGCGCGGCTCCTCCAAGGGCTGGAAGCTGAGCGACCCCGAAGCACAGGACTACCTGGCGCTGTGCCAGGAGCTCGGCATCCGCAACATCCACGTCCACAAGGGCCCCACCATCTGGCCGCTGAACCGGGACGCCTTCGACGTCGCCGACATCGACCACGCGGCCAGCGCCTTCCCCGGCCTGAACTTCATCGTGGAGCACTCCGGGCTGCCCCGCCTCGACGACTTCTGCTGGATCGCCACCCAGGAACCCAACGTGTACGCGGGCCTGTCCGTCGTCATGCCGTTCATCCACACCCGCCCCCGCTACTTCGCCCAGATCATCGGCGAGCTGCGGTACTGGCTCGACGACGACCGGATCGTGTTCGGCAGCGACTACGCGATCTGGAGCCCGAAGTGGCTGATCGAGAAGTTCGTCGACTTCCAGATCCCAGAGGACCTCCAGTCCGAGTACGGCGTCCTCACCACCGACGCCAAGCGCAAGATCCTCGGCCTCAACCACGCGCGCCTGTACGACCTGAAGGTCCCCGGGAGTGCCCAACTGCCCGCCGCCTCGGTGGCGGCATGACCGCCGTCACCGAGGCGGTCGACCGGGTCACCGCCGTCAACGCAGCCCTGGCGGCGGTGCTCGACCCGGAACTCGACCGCCCCATCACCGAACTCGGCTTCGTCCGCTCCGTCAGCGTCGGCGCCGACGGCTCGGTGGAGGCCAGACTCCGGCTGCCCACCTACTTCTGCGCTCCCAACTTCGCCTGGCTGATGGTGGAGGATGCCCGGCGCGAGCTGGCCCGGCTGTCCTGGGTGGGGGAGTGCACGGTGGTCCTGGAGGACCACTTCGCCTCCGATGAGATCAACCAGGGTGTGGGAGGCAAGAGGACGTTCGACGAGGCGTTCCCGGGGCTCGCCGACCCCGACCGCATGCAGGAGCTGCGCGCCGTCTTCCTGCGCAAAGGGCACCTGGCGGCCCAGGCCCGCCTCGGCAAACGGCTGCTGGAGCGCGGCTGGACCCACCGGCAGCTGGCCGACGCGGTCCTGGGCGACCTGCCCGAGCGCCTGACGGTGACGCTGCGCCGCCGACGCGCCCTGCTCGGCCTCCAGGCGGACGCGTCGGCGCCGCTGTTCACCGACAACGAGGGTCGCGCCGTGCCCGCCGCCGGTGTGGAGCGGCACCTGCTCATGGGCCGCACGGCCGGTGTCGGCATCGGCACCAACACCGAGTTCTGCGAGGGCCTGCTCGCCACTCGTTACGGGCCGGCCGGCTGGACGGAAGTGAGCCGTAGAAAGGAGGAAGCGTCATGAAAGCCGTACGACTGCACCAGTACGACCACCAGCCCCAGCTCGACGAGGTGCCCGACCCGGTGATCTCCTCACCGCTGGACGTGATCGTGAAGATCGGCGGCGCCGGCGTGTGCCGAACCGACCTGCACATCATCGAGGGCCAGTGGGAGGCCAAGAGCGGGGTGAGCCTGCCGTACGTCCAGGGGCACGAGAACGCGGGATGGGTCGCGGAGGTCGGATCCGCCGTCACCTCGGTCGCTCCCGGCGACCCGGTGATCCTCCATCCGCTCGCCACCTGCGGACTGTGCGCCGCCTGCCGGCGCGGTGACGACGTGCACTGCGCGGCGAGCGCCTTCCCCGGCATCGACTCGGACGGCGGGTTCGCCGAGTACCTGCGCACCAACGCCCGCGCGGTCGTCCCACTCGATGCGGGCCTCGCCCCGGCCGACGTGGCCGCGCTGGCCGACGCGGGTCTGACCGCGTACCACGCGGCGAAGAAGGCGGCCCACACGCTCGCTCCGGGTGCCAAGGCCGTGGTGATCGGCGCGGGCGGGCTCGGACACATCGGCATCCAGGTGCTGCGGGCGCTCACCCCCGCCGAGCTGATCGTCGTCGACCGGTCGGCGCAGGCACTGAAGCTCGCCGAGACGCTCGGCGCGCACCACACCGTCGTCGCCGACGGCAGCCAGGTCGACCAGGTCGCCGCGCTCACCGGAGGGCAGGGCGCCGAGGCCGTGCTCGACTTCGTCGGCGAGGGCGGCGCTCTGGAGGACGGCGTACGGATGCTGCGCCGGGCCGGCGACTACTACGTCATCGGTTACGGCGGAACCCTGTCCGTGCCGACCATCGACATCATCTCCACCGAGATCAACTTCATCGGAAACCTGGTCGGCTCCTACACCGACCTGGTGGAACTCATGGACCTCGCGGCCCGCGGACTGGTCACCCTCCACACCGTCACCTACCCGTTGGACGACTTCGGCCGGGCCCTGGACGACCTGAATCAGGGCCGGGTGCGCGGGCGCGCCGTCCTCGTGCCCTGAATCAGTACCCAAGCAGGTGGCGGCGGCCGATCCGTGGACCCCGTTCGTGAGGGTCGGCGCACCGCGGAAACCGCACGCCCGGCCGCCGCCACCGTCCGTACACCTGCCGCATTGCGTACGCACCTGCCCGAGCCGTACCCGAAGGGACGACACCGCCATGGCGAAGGAACTGCGCTTCAATGCCGAAGCGCGCGCACTGCTGGAGAGCGGGGTGAACGCGCTGGCCGACGCCGTGCGTGTCACCCTCGGTCCGAAGGGCCGCAACGCGGTCCTGGAGAAGCTGACCGGGCCGCCCACCATCACCAACGACGGCGTCACCATCGCCCGCGAGATCCAGCTCAAGAACCCCTTCGCCAACATGGGCGCCCAGCTCGTGAAGGAGGTGGCTACCCGCACCAACGGCGACGTCGGCGACGGCACCACCACCGCCACCGTGCTCGCCCAGGCGATCGTCCGCGAGGGGCTGAGGGCGGTCAACGACGGTGCCAATCCGGTGCTGTTGAAGAACGGCATCGAAGCCGCCGTGGCGGCCGCCGTCGACTCGCTGACCACCCAGTCGCGCCCGGTCCGCACCGACGGCGAACTCGTCCGAGTAGCCGCCCTGTCCGCCAACAACGACCCCGCAATCGGCGAGGCCATCGCCCAGGCCGTGGCCCGCGTCGGCCGCACCGGCGTCGTCACCGTGGAGGAGTCGTCGGCCTTCGGGATCACCGTCGAGTACGCCGAGGGGCTGGAGTTCGACAGCGGCTGGATCTCCCCGTACATGGTCACTGACCAAGGACGCATGGAAGCCGTCCTGGAGAATCCGTACCTCCTCTACTGCGACACCAAGATCACCAAGGTGCAGGAGCTGATGCCCGTCCTCGAGCTGGTGATGCGCACCGGCTCCCCGCTGGTCGTCATCGCCGAGAACGTCGACGGGCCCGCACTCGGCATGCTCGTCACCAACGCGGCGCACGGCACCTTCCGTTCGCTCGCCGTACGCGCTCCCGGCTTCGGTTTCCGGCGCATCGCCGAACTGGAGGACATGGCCGCGCTCACCGGTGGCCGGGTCATCACCGGTACCGCGGGCCGCACCCTGGAGAGCGCCACCCTCGACGACCTGGGGCGCGCCGAGAAGGTCATCGCCACCGAACGCTCCACCGCCGTCCTCGGCGGCGCCGGCGGCGACGAACGGGTGGCCGAACGCATCGAGAACCTCAAGATCGAGATGGAGCGCGCCACCAACGAGCACGACCAGGACAAGCTCGGCGAACGCATCGCGAAACTCTCCGGCGGCGTCGCCGTCATCCGTGTCGGCGCCGCGAGCGGCGTCGAACTCAAGGAGAAGCAGATGCGCCTGGAGGACTCACTCGCCGCCACCCGGGCAGCGGCCGAGGAGGGCGTGGTGGCGGGCGGTGGCGCGGCGCTGCTGCACGCCAGGGCCGACATCGCCGCGCTCGACGGACCCGAACCCGGCCGCGGCGACGGGGACGCCGCGGCGGGCCGCGCCATCGTCGCCAAGGCGCTCGCCGAACCGCTGCGCTGGATCGCCATCAACGCCGGTCTCGACCCCGACGAGGCGGAGAACAAGGTGGCCACGCTGCCCGTCGGCAGTGGCCTGGACGCCTTGCGCGGCGACTACGCCGACCTGCACCAGCGCGGGATCATCGACCCGGTCAAGGTCACCCGCAGCGCGCTGCTCAGCGCCGCGTCCATCGCCGCCCTGCTGCTCACCACCGAGACGCTGATCGTCGAGGAGATCATCGGCAATCCCGGCTCCATCCACTCCCCGGAGATCGGCGACCTCGCCGAGGGGCTGCCGCGGCCGTCCAACATCCCGTAACCAGAGGCGTGTTGGGTGGCGGGGCGGGTGCAACGCCCGCTCCGCCACCATGCCCCGCGGCGGTCCCACGCCCTTGGGCCACCTGAACGTCCGCGCCTCGCGTCCGACAAGGAGAACAGCGACGCGTACAGGCGGCTCGTCGGCCCTGCAGTGTCCCTCGCCTTCGCGTGACCACGTACTGCGCCTGAGGGGCAGCCCGGTGGTGGCGCTCGACGTGGCTTTGCCGACGAGCGTGTTCGCGGGCTGAGCGCCCCTTCGTACGTGTTCCAAGGAGCCGTCTCAAGGAGCATTGAATGATCTTCATCGCCGTACGATTCACCGTCCGCCCGGAATACCGAGACCAGTGGCTCGACCGCGTGGCCGACTTCACCGCCGCCACCCGGGCCGAGCCCGGCAACCTCTTCTTCGAGTGGTCCGTCGACACCGCCGACCCTGGGCGCTTCGTCCTCCTGGAGGCGTTCGCCTCCCAGGAGGCGGGCGCAGAACACGTCAACTCCGACCACTTCAAGGCGGCGATGGCCTGGATGCCGGACGTGGTGGCCGTGACACCCGACATCATCAACGTCGAGACGGAGGGGCAGGGATGGTCGCGGATGGCGGAGGTCACACCACGGAAGTGACCGCGCCGGGCAGCGGGCGTTCTCGCGCTGACCGGTCGGTTCGGCCGACCCCCGCAGGGAGCGTCCGGTGCCTGATGAACCTGTCCCTTGCCATCTCTGTCCAGCGGAGCCACACATGCCGAAGAGATTCGCCCGCAGCGCCTGGATCGCCTGTGCGACGACGATGGTGTTCCTGCTGGCCGCATGCGGGATCGGGAGCGCGAGTGCGGCCCGTGCCGAGCGGCCGGTTGTCCTGACGACGTTCACGGTCCTGGCCGACATCGCCGCCAACGTCGCGGGAGACCACCTCCGGGTGGAGTCCATCACCAAGGCCGGTGCGGAGATTCATGGGTACGAGCCCACACCGGACGACATCAAGAAGGCAGCCGGAGCGGATCTGATCATCGACAACGGCCTGCAACTGGAAGCGTGGTTCGGGCAGTTCGTGGCCGAAATCGACGTGCCACACGCGGTGGTCAGCGAAGGAGTCACGCCGATCGACATCGCCGAGGACGCCTACCGGGGACGGGCCAATCCGCACGCGTGGATGTCACCGCTGAACGTGCAGATCTACGTGGACAACATGGTGAAGGCGTTCAGCGACCTCGACCCGGACAACACGGCCGCGTTCAAGGCCAACGGCACGAGCTACAAGCGACAGCTGCAACGGCTTCACGACGAACTGGTGGGTGCGCTGGGCCGCCTGCCGGACAATGAACGTGCACTGGTCACCTGTGAGGGCGCCTTCTCCTACCTGGCACGCGACGCGGGCCTGACCGAACGGTACGTCTGGGCCGTCAACGCCGAGCAGCAGGCCACTCCGCAGCAGATCACCCGCACGATCGAGTTCGTCGAACGGAACAAGGTCCCCGCGGTGTTCTGCGAGTCCACCGTGTCCGATGCTCCGATGCGCCAGGTCGTCTCGGCTACCGGCGCGCGGTTCGGCGGTGTGCTCTACGTCGACTCGCTGTCCGGACCGGACGGTCCCGTGCCCACCTACCTCGACCTGATCCGCCACGACGCGGACACCATCGTCAACGCGCTGACCGGGACCGCCCGATGACCGCGCCGGCGATCCACGTCGAACAGGCCACGGTCCGTTATGGCGACGTCGTCGCACTCGATCGCGTCACTCTGTCGCTGGCCGCCGGACGCGTGTGCGGGCTCGTGGGGATGAACGGCTCGGGCAAGTCGACGCTGTTCAAGACCATCATGGGTTCCCTGAAGCCGGACAGCGGCACAGTGCGCGTCAACGGTGGCCCGCCCAAACGGGCACGCAAGTCCGGAGCGATCGGCTACGTACCCCAGAGCGAGGACGTGGACTGGGCGTTCCCGTTGTCAGTACGGGACGTCGTGATGACCGGCCGCTACGGGCACATGGGCTTCACCCGGCGCCCGCGTCGCGCCGACCACGAGGCTGTGGACCACGCCCTGGAGCGAGTGCAGCTCACCGACCTCGCCGACCGCCAGATCGGACGGCTCTCCGGCGGCCAGCGCAAACGCACGTTCGTCGCCCGCGGAATCGCCCAGGGGGCCGGCATCCTGCTGCTGGACGAGCCCTTCGCCGGTGTCGACAAGAGCTCGGAGGCCACTATCACCCGTCTGCTGCGCGAACTGGCCCGCGACGGGGCCGCCGTCCTGGTGTCCACCCACGACCTGCACGCTCTTCCCAGCCTCGCCGACGAGGCGGTCCTGCTCATGCGCACGGTCCTCGTTCACGGCTCACCGGACGAGGTCCTTCAGCCCGACAACCTCGCGCGGGCGTTCGGTCTGGACGCACTCCGGCGAGAGGAGACGGTGTGACCCTCTACGAGTTCCTCCTGGAACCCCTCACGTACAGCTTTATGGTCCGGGCCCTGGCAGCTACGCTCGTCGCGGCCGTGGTCTGCGCGGTGCTGTCCTGCTGGCTGATACTCATCGGCTGGTCGCTCATGGGCGACGCCGTCTCCCACGCTGTGCTGCCCGGCGTGGTACTGGCCTACATCCTCGGTGTGCCGTTCGCGTTGGGCGCCATCGTCTTCGGCGTGCTGGCCGTCGCGCTCATCGGTGTGGTCCGGGACACCAGCCGGGTCAAAGAGGACGCGGCGATCGGCATCGTATTCACCACCCTGTTCGCGCTCGGTCTCGTGCTGATCTCGGTCACCCCCAGCCAGACTGACCTCAACCACATCATCTTCGGCAGCCTGCTCGGCGTCGACAGCGCCGACCTGATCCAGATCGCCGCCCTCGGCGCGGTGACCCTCGCTGTGCTGATCCTCAAGCGCCGCGACTTCACCCTCTACGCCTTCGACCCGACACATGCACAGGCCATCGGCCTGTCCCCCCGTCTGCTCGGCGCCGCCCTGCTCGGGCTGCTTGCCTTCACCTGCGTCGTGGCTCTCCAGGTCGCCGGCGTCATCCTGGTCGTGGCCATGCTGGTCATCCCCGGCGCGACCGCCTACCTGCTGACCGACCGATTCCAGCGCATGCTGCTCATCGCACCGGTCTTCTCCGCGGCCGCGGCCGTCGCGGGCCTGTACCTGAGTTACTACCTCGACACCGCCTCCGGCGGCATGATCGTCCTGGTCCAGGGCACCGTGTTCGCCCTCGTGTACCTCTTCGCCCCACGCCACGGGCTCATCGGCAACCGGATCATCAGACACCGACGCCGACATCAGCAGGCACACGTGTGAACGCCCCGGCGAACAGTGGTGGCGGAGGGCCCCGTGGCCCAGGTGACCTGACGGCCGTCGGCCAGGCCGAGGACCTCCCCGATCACCTTTCAGCAGCTCGGGCTCATCGTTGGCAACTCGTCGCGACAACAGCGTCTTGCCGTCGGTATTCAGCGCGGGGCCATGATGGTGTCCTCTGCTGAGCCGCATGGACGGGCGGCTGTGCCGCTATGCGTACTCGCCGAGCGCCGCGCACGGTCCGCAGTCCCACGTCCGCAAGAACATGCCCCCCTCCCGGTAGGGGTGCTCCGCCAACAACCCGAAGCGCAGTGCACGGCTGGGTCCCGCGCCCAGTCGTCGGCGTGGGCGGCCCTCTTGCCCGTTGGGTGTCGGCGACCCGGCGTGCGGGATCGGAACACCATGTCTGTGGATGTGCCCCCATTGGATCGACCTGAGTGCGCGGATCTTGTTCGGACTCGGCTCGCTGCAGAGCCATGCCGGACGCGAGAGCTCGATCAGTGCCACCTCCAGAATGCGCTTCCGATTGCGCTGTGCGTTCGACTGCTGAGGCCCGTCCCGCCTCAACTCCGCTCACTCTCCTCCCGGGTTTACATCCCAGCCTTGCTAACCGGACTGCGGTCCGCTACGTTCTCGGAGTAGCGGACAGCGGTCCGCTTAGTGACGCGGCGGCGCCGGATACGGCCAAGACCCATGGCCGACTATCAGCCCTCGTGCCCAACAACGCGCCGGTACGCGACCGGCGTACGCCACTACCACCTGCCCGTCCGACCCAATCGCGTTCTGTCCGCGGAGGGACCAAGTGCTTGACATCGCCCACGAGTTGAGTGGATGGATCGAAGAGGGCAGGGAGTTCGCCGTGGCCACCGTGGTCGGCGTCAGCGGCAGCGCACCACGCGGACTCGGGGCGGCTCTGGCCGTCGATCGCGACGGCAACGCCGTCGGATCGGTCTCCGGCGGTTGTGTGGAAGGAGCCGTTTACGACCTCTGTACGCAAGCGCTCGAGGCCGATGGCAGGTCGGTCGTCGAACGGTTCGGCTACAGCGACGAGGACGCCTTCGCCGTCGGTCTCACCTGCGGTGGGATCATCGACATCCTGGTCACGCCGGTCACCGCCGGCGCACCGGGCAGCACGGTCTTCCGGTCCGCCCTGACCAGCGCCGCCCGCAACGAGCCGGCAGCCCTCACACAGGTGTTCCGCGGCCCGGCCGATCTCCTGGGCAAGAGCCTGCTCGTTCGCCCCGACGGCACCTACGAGGGATCGCACGGAGACGACCATGCCACGCTGGACCGGACCGCGGCCGCCCAGGCGCACGCCCTGCTGGAGGCTGGCCGCACCGGCACGGTCGAACTGTCCGCGAGCGCAGCGAGACGGGGGTCCCCCCGGACGGAGTCTGGGGGAGGATCCCACTGTCCTGGCGGTCTCACCCTGCTCGTCGAAGCGAACATGCCGTCACCCCGCATGATCGTGTTCGGGGCGATCGACTTCGCGGCGGCACTGGTCAGGGTCGGCAAGTTCCTCGGCTTCCACGTCACCGTGTGCGACGCCCGCCCCGTCTTCGCCACCCGGGCCCGCTTCCCGGACGCCGACGACATCGTCGTCGACTGGCCCCACCGCTACCTCCTGAGCACATCGACCGACGCGCGCACCGTCCTGTGCGTTCTCACCCACGACGCCAAGTTCGACGTACCCCTGCTGAACGAGGCTCTGCGGATGCCGGTCGCCTACGTCGGTGCCATGGGCTCCCGCCGCACTCACGCCGACCGCGAGCGCCAATTGCGCGAAGCCGGCCTGGGCGAGCGGGAGTTGGCCCGGCTCAAGTCACCGATCGGCCTTGACCTCGGCGCCCGTACGCCCGAGGAGACCGCCCTGTCCATCGCGGCCGAGATCATCGCCGCCCGACACGGCGGCACAGGCGTCCCCCTGACCAACGCCCAGATGCCCATCCACCGCGACGCAGGTCAGCTGGCCGTACTGCGGGCCGTACTGGGAGTCGCCTGAAGGCCGCGCCCGACGCGTCACAAGTAAGGCATCCGAGCCTCTCCGGACGGGGGTGGAGACCAGCAAGACCACATCCATATACCGCAGATCATTTTGGAGACTGTCATGAAGTCCCGCATCCTCAGCCGCCGCGTCACTCTCATCGGCGTCGGTGTCCTCACCACAGCCGCACTGACCGTGGGCACCACCGCCTTCGCCGGCACGACCTCGGCCAACGACAACACCATGTTCTGACCCACGCAGGGGTCCACACGATGGCGCCGGGTGATGCGGATCCTGTCCGGCTCGCCGCGTCCCGGGTGCTGCTGCGGCCGGGGGAGTCGGAGTGCCGAGCATCAGTCCGCCGCGCTCAACGCACTCCTGAACGCAGCATCCCGCCCTGCCGTCCGGCGACAACCACCCTGCTCCTACCGCCCGTTGACGGAACAGCAACCCGCCTGGGCAACGGGCACGGGGCGCCCTCGCGGGGGCACAGCCACCCGTAAGTCCCTGACAACCACCTGTATCCCAACAAGGGAGAGTGGACATGTCCACCGAGCTTCCTGACTCAGCCGCATTTCCATCCGCCGAGCCTCCATCGGCGCCGACCCGACGTACATTCATCGCGACGACCACCGTGGTCGGAGGGGCTGCCCTGGCCGGCGGCCTGGTCGCGGCGCCGCCCACGCTCGGTGCCGAGGAAGCGGTGGCCGCCGAGGCGCCGCCCGGCAGTCGCGTTTCCTTGACCGTCAACGGCGTCCGTCGCACCGTCACGGTCGACAACCGCACCTCGCTGCTGGACCTGCTGCGCGAGCACCTGGACCTGACCGGCGCCAAGAAGGGCTGCAACGCCGGTGCCTGCGGCGCCTGCACCGTCCTGGTCGACGGAAGCCGGGTCAATTCCTGTCTGACACTGGCGGTGCGGCTGGAGGGCGCCGAGGTCACCACCATCGAGGGCCTGGCCAAGGGCGACCAACTGCACCCGCTGCAGCAGGCGTTCATCGACGAGGACGCCTTCCAGTGCGGCTACTGCACCCCCGGCCAGATCGTGTCCGGTGCCGCCTGCATCCAGGAGGGCCACACCGATTCCCCGGAGGAGATCCGGGAGTGGATGAGTGGCAACCTCTGCCGCTGCGGCTGCTATGTGAAGATCGTGCGCGCGGTCGAGCAGACCGTCCGCGGGAAATGAGGCCCGGCCACCATGTATCCCTTCTCCTTCACCAAGGTCTCCGACACCCGGGGCGCCCTCGACGCCGGTCGCCGCGGCGGGCGTTACATCGCCGGCGGCACCACCCTGGTCGACCTGATGCGCGAGACCGTCGAACGCCCTGAGACGCTGGTCGACATCAGCGCCCTGCCCTTGCGCGAGGTCACGGCCACCGAACGCGGCGGCCTGCGGATCGGCGCGCTGGTGCGGATGGCCGAGGCCGCCGCCCACCCCAAGGTCCGCACCCTCTACCCGGTGATCTCCCAGGCGCTGGAGCTGAGCGCGTCGCCCCAGCTGCGGAACATGGCCACGATCGGCGGCAACATCATGCAGCGCACCCGCTGCACCTACTTCCGTGACGTGACCGCAGCCTGCAACAAGCGCGAGCCGGGCTCCGGCTGTGCGGCCCGCGACGGCTTCAACCGCACCCACGCGATCCTGGGCACGTCCGAGTCCTGCGTGGCCACGCACCCTTCCGATGCCGCCGTGGCCTTCGCGGCGCTGGAGGCGAGCGTGCACCTGCTGGGCCCGGACGGCGAGCGCACCGTCCCGTTCGCCGACTTCCTGCTGCGGCCCGGCAGCACTCCGAACCGCGAACAGGCGCTGCGAGAGGGCGAGTTGATCACCGCAGTGGAAATCCCGGTCTACCCGCGCCCGCTCAGGTCGGGCTATCTGAAGGTGCGGGATCGGCAGTCGTACGAGTTCGCCCTGACCTCGGCGGCCGTCGCGCTGCATATCCGCGGCGGGGTGATCCGCGAGGCGAAGGTCGCCGCCGGGGGAGTGGGTACCGTGCCCTGGAAGCTGCCCGCCGTCGAACGGCAGCTCATCGGCGAGCGGCCCTCGAAGGCCCTGTGGACCGAGGCGGCCGAGCGGGCGGCGGACGGGGCCCGCCCCCTTCGGCACAACCGCTTCAAGGCCGAGCTGCTCAAGCGGACCGTCGAACGCCAGCTGCGCACCGTAGGAGGCACCAAGTGAGCCAGCCACAGGCAGCCGTCGGCGCGTCCGTCGCCCGGGTCGACGCACGGCTGAGGGTCACCGGGAGAGTGAAGTACGCCGCCGACAACAGCCCCGACGGGGTCGTGCACGCCGTCATCGTCGACAGCAGTGTCGGCCGCGGCCGTATCACCGGCATCGACGCCCGCGCCGCCCTCGCCCAGCCGGGCGTTGTGAAGGTGATCAGTCACCTCAACGCGCCCAAGCTCCCGCCTCTGCAGGGGGGATGGCCGCCCGCGACGTCGCTGCGTGCCTTCCAGGACGACCGCGTCCGGTTCTTCGGGCAGCCCGTCGCGGTGGTGGTGGCGACCACTCTGGAGGTGGCACAGCACGCCGCGAGCCTGGTGGAGGTCTCCTACGACGCCCAGTCTCCCTCGACCGACATAGGTGCCGCCGACCCCACGGGCAGTCCCCAAACCTATGCGCGCGGCGACGCGGACGGGGCACTGGAGACCGCCGACGTCAAGCTGGACCTGGCGTACCGGATGGCCCGCAACCACCACAACCCGATGGAGCCGGCCGGCACCGTCGCCCGTTGGGACGGTGACAGGCTCACCCTCTGGGAGAAGACCAACTGGGTGGGAGGTAGCGTGATGACCATGGCCGCCGAGTTCGGCATGGCGCCGGACAAGGTCCGCATCATCGCGCCGGTCGTCGGCGGCGGCTTCGGCAGCTCCGGCCGAACCTGGGTGCACACCGTCATCGCGGCCATGGCCGCCCGCGAGGTGAAGCGCCCCGTGAAACTCGCGCTCACCCGCAGGCAGACGTACTTCGGTGTGGGATACCGGCCCGCGTACGAGTACGGCCTGCGGCTGGGCAGCGACCGGCGGGGCCGCCTGACCGCGTCAGCGCACGACGTCCGCGCCGAGACTTCCAGCTATGAAGCGTTCAGGGAAGGCGTTCTCGTTCCCGGCCGGATGCTCTACAGCACGCCCAACGTCCGCCAGACGTACGGGCTCGTACCGCTGGACGTGAACACGCCGACGTACATGCGCGGCCCCGGCTACGCCAGCGGCGCCTACCCCGTCGAGTCGGCGATGGACGAACTCGCCCACGAACTGGGTCTCGACCCGATCGAGCTGCGGCTGCGCAACGAACCCGCCGACGACGAGTCCAGCAATCTGCCTTTCTCCACCCGCCGCCTGCGCGACTGCTACCGCGCCGGCGCCCGCGAGTTCGGCTGGCACCGGCGCAACCCCAAGCCCCGCTCGACGCGCGACGGTGACTGGCTCATCGGTATGGGGATGGCCGCCGGTGTCTACGACACCCAACGCGGCGAGGCCCAGGTCTCGGTCAGGTTGGACGCCGACGGCACCGCCCTGCTGCAGTCCGCCACCAGCGACATGGGCCCCGGCACGGCCACATCCATGACCCAGGTCGCCGCCGACGCCCTCGGTCTGACCATGCGCCAGGTGACCTTCCGGCTTGGCGACTCCCTCATGCCCCCGGCCACCATCCACGCCGGATCGCGGACCATGGCCAGTGTCGGCTCCGCCGTCCTGGACGGCGGCGACAAACTGCGCAAGCAGGCGATCAAGCTGGCGGTCGAGGACGAAGGATCACCGTTGCACGGCGTTGATCCCGCCGACGTCGTGGTACGCGGCGGCCGGTTGCACGTCAAGGACAACCCCGCGCGCGGGGAGACGTACCAGCGGCTCCTGGCCCGCAACAACCGCACCCACCTCGAAGCGCTCGGCTCGTACGCCGGGGCGCCCGAATCGGAGAAGTTCTCCTTCTACGCCTACGCCGCGACCTTCGCGGAAGTAGCCGTCGACGCCCGCCTCGGCCTGGTACGGGTCCGGCGCATGGTCGGTGTGTACGACGCCGGCCGGATCATCAGCCCGAAACTCGCCGACAGCCAGGCCATCGGGGCCATGGTCGGCGGCATCGGCCAGGCCCTCCTCGAGCACACGGTCACCGACCACCGCGACGGCCGGATCGTCAACGCCAACCTCGCCGACTACCTCGTGCCGGTCCACGCCGACATCCCCGCTGAACTGAAGGCCATCTACATCGACGGGGAGGACTACGAGGCCGACCCGATCGGCGTCAAGGGCCTCGGTGAGATCGTCATCGTCGGAGTGGCGCCCGCCATCGCCAACGCGGTCTTCAACGCCACCGGCCGCCGCATCCGCGAACTGCCCATCACCCCCGAAGCCCTCCTCTGAACACCCGGGTGGGTCGGTCCACGCGCCGGCCACCCAGGCGTTCCCACCAACGTCCGGCGGCGTACGACACGACTCCGCCGGGCATCAGGGCCGCCGCCGAGACCTCCTCCCCCGGGGCACGGCGGCGGCCCGCTCAAGCAACCCGCTTCTGACGTAGACGACCGTGGACAGGGCGAAGGAGGCGAGCCTCGCCGCGCAGCGCACCTCTCCCGCCCGGAGAGAGGGAGTAACCCCTCAGCCAGTAATCCGTCCGGACATCAGGTGCCGGCGTCCGCCGCGTGCGTGGTGGTGCCGGGGCCGCCGTTCCTCGCTCGGCGGGCTGTGTGCCTTCGGGATCGGCGAGCCGGGCGAGTGTGAGGCCGCGTCGAGCGTGACCGCCATGAACTGGGCGGCGGTGAGGGCGCGTTGGGGCCCGACGTCATTGCGTATCGGGACGAGGGCGTGCGCCGCCCGAAGCCCTTGCTAAGCGGACTGCTGTCCGTTAGCTTTTACCTCGCTACCGGACCGCTGTCCGGTTGAGTTGTTCGCAACCGGTGGCCGCATGCGGCGTGAACCCCGAGGGGTCGGCGTCGCCGGTCCACCTGGCGCCGGCCCTTGGCTGCGAGTCGATCTGCCGCGCCGTCAGCCTTCGGGTGACCCCGGAAGGCTTCTCGGCATCCAAGGGGCGTGAGCGACGTCGGGCACCTTCGGGCGCCATGGCCGCGGCCACACGTCGACGGGATTCGATGCGTCGCTTTCGCCCTTCGGGTCCCAGGCCACTTCCAACATCGCCAGTCCTTCCGAGACAACGGAGACGAACCATGAATCTGCCCCGCCGAAACGTGCTGACCGGGGCGGCCGCCGCCGCGGCCGCTGTCACTCTGAGCGGATCACCGGCGACCGCGGCGCCCGGTGGAAGTCGGCACACCGGCTCAGCGCACCTGGCGGGAGAGACTGGCAGTGGCATGCCGAAAGGCCGCATCCTGATCCGCAACGGCCACGTCATCGACACAGAGCCCCAGCCGGTCGCCCACGCTCACACCGACGTCCTGATCGAGAGGGGCAAGATCACCGCCGTCGGGCGCAACCTCCCGTCCAAAGGCGCCACCGTCATCGACGCCACCGACCGCATCGTGCTCCCGGGCTTCGTGGACACCCACCGGCACGTGTGGCACTCGGCGCTGCGCAGCGCGGCCGTGGACGTCGACCTCGCCGCCTACTTCCGCCTCCTGGGGCAGGTCGGCCCGAAGTTCCGGCCGCAGGACGTACACATCGCGACGCTGGCCGGCGCGCTGGAGTGCCTCGACGCCGGCATCACCACCCAGCTGGACTTCGCGCACATCGCGTACTCACCCGAGCTCGCGAACGCCGCCGTCGGCGCCCTGCAGGAGGCGGGGCTGCGTGCGGTCTTCGGCTACGGCACCCCGGTCAACGTCACCGGGGGCGGGAGGCTCGCCGACGTCCGCCGGATCCGCGAGCGTCTGGCCGACGACAACGCGCTCGTCACCATGGCGTACGCCCCGCTCGGCCCCTTGTCCACCACGATGGAGACGGTGGCCAAGGACTGGCGCATAGCCGACGAGCTGGACCTGCCGCTGACGATCCACCTCGCCAGCAGCCCCACCAACGAACAACCCGTCTTCGCCCTGCGCGAGGCCGGCCTGCTCCGCGAGAAGACCCTCTACGTCCACGCCAACGGCATCGGCGACGACGAGTTGAAGCTGATCGCCGACTCGGGCGCCACCGCCTCTGCCACGCCCGGCGACGAGGCCGGCCGCCTGCGGCGCGCCGGCATCACCACAGGCACCGGCGTCGACACCGTCGCCTTCGCCCCCGGCGACATGTTCTCCACGATGCGGGCAGCGCACCTCGCCGGCCAGATCGCCGAAGACCCCCAGCTGACCGCCAAGAACGTCCTGCGGATGGCCACCCTGGACGGCGCCGCCGCGATGGGACTGGCCGACCGTACCGGCTCGCTGCGCCCCGGCAAGCAGGCCGACATCATCATGCTCCGCCTGGACGACCTCAGCATGCTCACCGCCGAGCGCGACCCCATCGGGGCGGTGGTCACGGCGGCGCAGTCGCACAACGTGGACACGGTCCTTGTGGCAGGGAAGGTCGTGAAGGCCGCGGGCCGGCTGGTCCACGCCGATCTCCGCCGTACCGCCAGGGCCCTGCGCGCCACCGCGGCCGCGATCAGCGGTCGCTGACCGGTAGCCACCGCCTCCGGCCCGGACCGCAGAGAGCTTGATCACCGGCACCGACCCGCCGCTGCTCATCCGAACCACGGTGGGGCCCGAGGCCGAGGGCAGGTCGCCTCCCGAGAGGCCGGCGTGCGGCTGTGGATGCTGGAGCAGACTCTCGGGATCACGCCCGCGATCGAGGGCGAGGGAAGCCGAAGTCGCGCCGCGAGGTGAAAGCTTTCCGTAAAGCTATTGCGCTAGTGACCTATAGTTTAGAAGGTGACAGCGACATCAGATCCCGTGGACGAGTGGATTCAGGCGTGGCGTGCGGAACTGCCCGAGGTCGTGTTCCCCTCGTCGGAGCTGAGCAAGCGGATCATGTTCCTCTCCGCGGCCCTGGACCGCATCACGCGGCGCGATCTGACCGAACTCGGGCTGACGGTCGCTGAGTGCGACGTGCTGGTGACGTTGCGCAGGGCCGGTGAGCCATACCGCATGAAGCCCAACCAGTTGGCCCGCTCCCTGATGCTTTCCACCGGCGGTACCACCAACGTCACCCACCGACTGGTGGCCCGCGGCGCCGTCGAGCGGGAGGACGACCCGGCTGACGCCCGAAGTACCTGGATACGGCTGACGCCGGACGGCATCACGCTCGCCGAGCGCGCGGTCCTCGCCATGTCGGCCGAGCACGACGCCTTCTTCGAGGGTGTGCCGGCAGAAATCGTCGATGCCGCGACCGCCGCACTTCGGGACCTCATCACCGCCTGCCCGGCCCTGCTCCCTCGCGGCTCCGCGGCGCGGGACGCCCGAGCCGAGGGCCGGGTCTGAAGAAGCCGCCGTCACGCACAGTGACGCCGGTGCCGAGAAGCTCCGGGATCTCGATTACGCGTCCGCGCTGCGCGCGGCCGTCTCGGGTGCATGGGCGGTGTACATGATTCCTGCTCTGGCAGGCGTAGTCCGTGCCTGTCCTCGGTGGAGTCCGTGCCCCCACTTCTCCGGCCCGCTGACGACCGTGGCTGAGATGGTCGCTGTCATCGCGGTGCGAACGGTGTCGACCTACGACCGGCCGGCTGCCTCTCGTGTCCGGCCCCTGGAGTCAGCGGTTCGACAACACCCCACGGAGGCGGTCGGCATGCTCTCGACTTTCGCCCCCTGATCTTGCGAGGAGCCCCGCGCGTGACCGCGCGGGGCTCCTCAGGCTGAGCTTCGGGTTGTGCGCAAGGCCTTTCCCAGCGCTCGAAGGCGTTGGTGGGAGTCGTTCACGCGGGCTTCATCTGTGCGACGACCTGCGCGCCCCTGCCGGTTTTCAGCGACGTCGCAGGCCGCCGTCGACCAGGTGGACCTGGCCGGTGATGAACGAGGCGTCGTCGGAGGCGAGAAACGCGACGAGGTTGGCGACGTCTTCGGGGGCCTGCTGTCGCTGCAGGTTCTGAATGTCGACGTAGTGGGCGAAGGCCTCCTCGGAGAGGTGGGAAGTCGTCCGGATCCGGCAACGTTCGATCAGTGCCGACCCGACCGCCGCTTACGGGACAGCTCCGCCTGCGACGTAGTGGGGCCGCGGGTCAGTGATCATTGACGGTGGCTGCGGTGGCGCGCAGTGCACGGACGGCCTGGGTGAGGTCGCCGTGGAGGAGCTTGCCGCTGGCCTTCACGACTTGTCCGGCCACGAGGACGGTGTCGACGTTGTCGGGGTTCGCGGCCGTCACCACAGCGGCGATCGGGTCGCGTTCGGTGGTGAGCATGTTGAGATCGTTCAGGCGCAGCAGGATGACGTCGGCCTGCTTGCCGGGGCTCAGCGAGCCGATGCGGTCGGCCAGTCCCAGTGCGGCGGCGCCGTCGAGCGTGGCCATCTTCAGGACGTCTCCCACGGCCAGCGGAGGGTTGTCGGCGATCTGGCTGGCCAGCAACGCCGCGCGCATCACGGCGAACATGTCGCCGGGCAGTGAGGAGACCGCGTCGACGCCGAGGCCGACGGTGACGCCGGCGTTGCGCAGTCGGCCGGCCACGGGCGCGCCGACCCGCATCTGAGCTTCTGTGGCAGGTGTGACCGAGGCGGTGCCGCCGGACTCGGCGATCAGCTTCAGTTCGTCGTCGTCGAGCGAGTTCCCGTGCACATACAGGGTGTTGCCGTGGAGCAGGCCGTGCTCGCGCAGGGCGGTGATCGGCCGCGCGGCGACCGGACCGCTGCTGACGTGGATCGTCAGGGGGAGGCCCAGCTCGTCGGCCAGGTGCCAGTCGGCGGTCACGGTCTCGATCGGTGAGAACGACGGCCCGGCCGGGGCCAGCGACATGGTGACCAGGGCGTGGTCGTCGGACAGGCGCTCGCTGCGGATCCGGCGTATGTCGGAGGGGTGCTGGTCGCCGTGGAACGGGAAGCCGTAGCCGAACACGGTGCGCAGCCCTGACGTGTGGAGGGCGTCGATGGCCGCGTCGGCGTGCTCGGGGGTGTGCAGCGCGTGCGAGTAGTCGATCAGGGTGGTGATGCCGGTGTCCAAGGCATCCAGCGCGCCGACCAGGGTCGCGGCGTGGATGTCCTGCGGCCGGAACCGCGGACCGTACTGCCCCAGGACCAGCCCCATGTAAGCGCCCAGGTCCAGGTCTGCGGCCCCGGCGCGCACCGCCGTCTGCCACAGATGCCTGTGGGTGTCGACGAACCCCGGCAGCACGATCCGGTCGCTGGCGTCGATCACGGTAGCGCCGTCGGCCGACAGTCTTGGCCCCACCTCGACGATCCGGTCGCCCTCGATCAGGACATCGGTGCCGGGCCGGGCGATCGGCGCGGGATCGGTGTCGATGACGTAGCCGTTGCGCAGCAGGAATCGGGACTCGGCCATGGCCGCATCTTCCTCTCATAGGAAAGCTTTCCTGAAAGCTACCTTGAAAGTAATGTGCTGGCAACAGCCTCCTCGTCGGGGCTGGCGAAACGGTCGTGCGCCTCGGCGGCGTGGTGGACCGAGCGGTGTGCTCGCCGCTGGTCAAGTTGTTTCGATTCCGCTGGGCTCGAGCCCCGTGGGGGGCGTCATGACGGGGCGGTTCCGCCCGGACGACCGCGCCCACCGCGGCCGGGATGTGAAATCGAGTCGGCTGGTGGCACCACCCCGGCCACCCTCACCCCACGTATGGGGAAGCCGCCGGGCATACGACCGACCTGGCGATGATGACGTGGTCGCAGGACCGGACACCGGAGGACACCGGGCCCAAGGCGGCGTCGGCCTCGATCAGGCGGGAACCGAACCTCGGCGCCTGACCCGCTTCGGCCCGGGCGAAGGTCTGCTCACCCGCGGGTCAGGCCCAACTCGCCCGCACGCATGCCGGCCTGGAAGCGGGAGTCCGCGCCCAGGGCGACGAGGAGCTCGGCGACCCTGCGGCGGTACGTGCGCAGCGACATGCCCAGTTCGCGTGCGGCGGTCACGTCGGTCATGCCGGAGCCCAGTGCATACAGCACCTCGCGGGCTTTCGTGTCGATCCGGGGCCGGTCGGCGTCGAAGAAGGCCGCCAGGTCGGTGGCCGACTCCCACGCGGCTTCGAACAGCGCGTACACCCCGCTGACCAGGGCGGGTTCGGCGCTCATCGTGTAGGTACGTTCACCACGACCGTGAGTGGACCGGGTCCGGGGCGTGGGGTCGGTGAGGAACATGGTTCGTCGGTCGATGAAGACCGTTCCCTGGCGCAATGGGGTGGTGGTGATCCGCACCTGCATGCCGTGGGCGGCCATCTCCCGCAGTATCTCCCGGTCGTGCTCGTCGGCGAGCACGGCGGGACTGTACAGCTTACGGGCCTGACGTGCTCCGTCACGTCGTATCCGCAGGCGGGCGGACTCGCGGGCGCCGGGCCAGGTGTCGAGGTCGCGTGCGGCGCTGACCCATTCCGCGTCAAACAACTCCACCAAGGGCTTGATCCGCGCGCGGAGCTCAAGATCACCTTTGAGGGCCATGTTCTGTGGCATGCGTTCATTGTGCCTTTGGCAGCAAGGTGCCACAGCCTCGTCAGCGGGTTCCGGGCCGTGCAGGCTGGGCCCATGAGTAATGAATTCCGCCTCGGCGGCGACCTGGCCGTCAACCGCCTCGGCTTCGGCACCATGCGTCTGCCGTCCAAGGAGGGCATGGGCGGTCCCGCCCGCGACCCCGAGACCGGCCGTGCCGTACTGCGCCGCGCCGTCGAGCTGGGCGCCAACCACATCGACACCGCCGACTTCTACTTCAGCGCCGGTGGTGCGGTACGCGCGAACACCCTGATGCGCGAGGCCCTCCATCCCTACGCGTCCGACCTGGTCATCGCCACCAAGGTGGGCCCCGTCATCCGCGACGGCGGACTCCACCACGCCACCCCGGCCGACATGCGTGGCCATGTCGAGGCCAACCTCGAAGGCCTGGGCGTGGACCGCCTCGACCTGGTCTACCTGCGCATCGGCCGCATGGAACCTCCGCGCGGCGAGTCCCTCGCCGCCCGCTTCGAGGCCCTCGCGGCGCTGCGCGAGGAGGGTCTGATCCGTCACCTCGGCCTCAGTAACGTCGACACCGGCCATCTCGCGGAGGCTCGCGCGATCGCCCCGGTCGTGGCAGTGCAGAACGAGTTCCACGCCGCCAAGCGCAACGACGTGGAACTGCTGGCTGCCTGCGAGGAGGCCGGCATCGCGTTTGTGCCCTTCTTCCCGCTCGGTGGCGGCCGGGAACTCGACGACGAGCGGCTGGCCAAGGTCGCTGCCCGGCACGGCGCCACCGTGTCGCAGATCGGCCTGGCCTGGCTGCTGGCCTCCTCGCCGGTGACCCTGGCCATCCCTGGCACGGGCTCCCTCTCGCACGTGGAGGAAAACATGGCCGCCGCCGGGATCACCCTCAGCGAAGAAGACCTCGCCGACCTCTCGTGACATCCGGGGCTGTGAAAAGCCCCAAGGAGAACGGGGGCCGTCGAAACGCCTCAAGGAAAACCGTCCCACGAGTAGCGTTGTGATGACGGGCGCGACCGCCGGACACGGTAGGGACGAGGCCCGTCATCACGTCGGCCGACCCCCGGTTCCCGAGCGGACCGGCGCAGTGCCGGTGACCATGAGGCGACCTTCGTCGTCAGCCATCTCGTCCACTGCCTGTCGGCACGGGCTCTCCTGCTCGCCAGTGCCAGACGGCGGACGCCTGCTCACCACCAGGAGCGCCACACACACCCGGCCATGACGCCGTTGCCGCCCAGGACGCTCGAGCCGCGGGCCTTCGCGCGTCCCTCCGCAAGCGCCGTGGCGCACGCTCGAGCTTTCGCGCGCCTCGGGGCGCACGTCGTGCGGTTCGACGACCCAGCGGCCATGCCCAGGTCGGTGCCGTGCGGTTGTCCTCGTTCGGCCCGCGGGCCGAACGCCACGTTTTCGAGGGAAGGGCTGCGCCAGGCCGTGGTCATCGTCTTCGTCGTCATCGCAGTCGCCGTTCTGGCGGCGTTCGTCACGCTCCACTGGTACGCGTGGCGCCGTCTCATACGCGAAACCTCGCTCCCGCGCTCCACCCACCGGAGAGTCGGGAACGCCGTCTTCGTGGCCGGGCCGGTGCTCACGATCGGTGGTCTGGCGGGCGGATCGGCGGGAGTCCCCTTCGTCCTCCAGCGCGTCATTGCCTGGCCCGGAGACCTGTGGCTGGCCCTCTTCCTGTATCTGCTGCTGGCACTGCTGGCAGGCGAGGCCGTCCGGCCCGGGCTGCGGTGGTGGCTCGCCCGGCGGGACGCAGGCGCCGACACTGAGCGACGGGCCTCACCGGTGGTGGACACCACGGCTGCACGGCCCGGTGAGCCCGGTCCGGCGGAGGACCAGGATCAACTCGTCGCCTTCGGCGACAAGCGGTCCGGCCGGGCGGACCTCGGCGACTCTGGTACCGCGCAGGCCACTGCCGAGCCGGTCACGGTGCCGGAACACCCGCGCGGCCCGGAGCCCGAGCACTCGCCCGGCTCCGCTCCCTCGCGCCGCCTCTTCGTCTCCCGTGTCGTGGGTGGGGCGGCCGTGGCTGTGGCTTTTGGCACCGTCGGCTACGGCACGTACGGCGTACTCCGTGGTCCTGCAGTGAAGCGGCTCACCATTCCGCTGGCCAAGTTGCCTCGCAGCGCGCACGGCTTCCGGATCGCGGTGGTCAGCGACATCCACCTCGGCCCGATCCTGGGTCGCGGATTCTCGCAGCGGGTCGTCGACACCATCAACGCCACCCGGCCCGACCTGATCGCCGTCGTCGGTGATCTGGTGGACGGCAGCGTCGAGGACCTCGCCCCGGCCGTCGAACCACTCGCCCGGCTGCGGGCACGGCACGGCTCCTACTTCGTTACCGGCAACCACGAATATCTTTCCGGCGCCGAACAGTGGGTCGAGAAGGTCCGGGAGCTGGGGTTGCGCCCGTTGGAGAATGCCCGTACGGAACTGCCCGGCTTCGATCTGGCGGGCGTCAACGACGTCCAGGGTGAAGACGAGGGACAGGGCCCCGACCTCGGCAAGGCGCTCGGCGACCGTGACCGCTCCCGCGCCTCCGTCCTCCTCGCCCACCAGCCCGTCGTCATTCACGACGCCGTCCGCCACGGCGTCGACCTCCAGCTCTCCGGTCACACCCACGGCGGCCAGCTGTGGCCCGCCAACCTCCTCGCCGAGCTGGCCAACCCCACCGTCGCCGGCCTGGAGCGGTACGGCGACACCCAGCTGTACGTGAGCCGCGGCGCAGGGGCATGGGGTCCGCCGGTCCGTGTGGGCGCGCCGTCGGACATCACCGTCGTCGAACTCGCCTCGAAGCAGGCATAGCCCCTCTTCCGCACGCCGACGAGAAACCGCCACAACTGCGCCTTGTCGGCCCGCATGCAGCAACCGACCGCGTGCGAACAACCGACCGCGTGCGATGCACCGCAAGGAAAGCGATCCATTGACCGCCGCTTCGAACGGGGCCCGTCGATCGTCCGCGCCGTGGCCGCTGCCCATGGCGGCGGCGCCCGCACCGCGCCCCGGGAAAGCGGAAACCTGATCGTGACGGTCACCGTCCGGACGCCCCCCGGTCGTCCTGAGGGAAGTGTGTCGCATCCGGTATCCGGCCCCGGTACCTGCGGGGGTCAGGCACTCGGCAGGAGGACGACTCCGTCGTGGTCGGCGTGGAGGATGTCGCCGGGGATGAACGTGACTCCGCCGAACGACACGGGTACGTCGACGGCGCCTGTGCCGGCTTTCCCGCTCTTGCGCGGGTTGGTGCCCAGGGCCTGGATCCCGATTTCCATTCCGGCCAGAACGGCACTGTCACGGACGGCCCCGTACACGATCACGCCGACCCATCCGTTGTCACGTGCCCGCCCGGCCATCACATCCCCCAGGAGCGCGGTGCGCAGCGAGGCTCCGCCGTCGACGACCGCGACGCAGCCCTCGCCGGGTGTGCGGAGCAACTCGTGCAGCAGGGCGTTGTCCTCGCGGCAGGAGACAGTGCGTACGGGACCGGCGAAGGACTGGACGGCCCCGTACGAGGTGAACTGCACGTCACAGACGCGCAGGTGGTCTCCGTGCTCGTCGACGAGGTCGGCGGTGGCCATGGGTGTCGTGTGCATCGCAACTCCAGGGTGCGGTATCAGGGTTCACCGCGAGCTGCACCGGGTTCCGGGGGGCCGGAAAGGGGCGGTCGCGGAGGGGGATGGGCGTCGCGAAGCAGGCGAACTGGGAGTCGGGAGTGGCCCTTGCCCGTCCCCTGCCCCTGTCGGTGATGGCGCCGTTGGTTGTCACCAGGACGGAATCAGGTTCCGTCGGCGGTGTCGGAATGACTGAGCCGCCACACTGCTGTCGCTCCGAGGCTGGTGTCGATGTGCTTGCGCATGACCTCTGCCGCGCCGGCGCTGTCGCCCAGGGCGACACATTCGACGAGGGCCTCATGCTGCTTGGCCTTCTGGTCCCGGGCGTCCTGGCCCGGGTCCGTGCGGAGCGCCAGGAGGCGATAGCGGTCGGCCTTGTCCCAGAGGGCCTCCAAGGTCCCGATCAGCAGGTCGTTGTGGGACGCGGTGTAGATCGCGGCGTGGAAGCGGCGGTGTGCCACCAATTGCGCGACGCTCGGGTGGGGGTGAAGAGGTGCCAGGCCCTCCGCTGCGGCGCGGATGGCCTGGATGTCGGCGTTGGTGCGCCGTTCGGCAGCCAGTGAGGCGGCCAGTGGGTCCAGGGACCGTCGGATCTCCAGCAGATCGCGGGCTTCCTCCGCGCGCAACGGCGAGACCCTGGCGTCCCGGTGGGCGTCCAGTTCGACCAGGCCCTCGCTCTTGAGGCGGCGTAGCGCCTCGCGCAACGGCGTGGTGCTGATGCCGATGAAGCTTGCGAGTTCCCGTTGCTGGATCACCGAGCCGGGCCCCAGTTCCCCGGAGAGGATCCGGTCGCGGACCTGGCGGTAGGCGAAGTCGCTCTTCGTCTCGTACGCCTCAACCGGCTGCGACATGCGGCCCCCTCTGAGTATCGACGGTTATAACGTATCGCTTCGGCGGTGGTTGGCCAATGGTCATCCTACTCTGCGGGAGCCTGGTGAAATCGCCTTCCCTGGGAGTTCTCGTAAGGCGCTCATCCGGGATTCGCCCTGGCTGACGGCGCGCGGATTCAACCCTGAAGGGTTGACGTCATAGGTTATAACCGTCACTGTTTGCGGCGACTCACCTGAGGCGCACGTCTGGTCTCTTCAAGGAGGAAGAGCATGACCGCTACCCCCCGCAGGATCGTGCCGTATGCCGGCCAGGCCACCGCGACCGCACAACACCGCCGCCTGTTCCGGACCGCTCTCGCCCTCGGCGCGGTGGCGTCGCTCGCCCTGGTCTCGGCCTGTGGCTCCGGAGGCGAGGAGCCGGGCGCCGACAACGTCATCCAGTCCGGGAAGGCCCCGTCGTACTACCCGGCCGCGTACAAGGACGTCATCGCGGCGTCGAAGAAGGAGGGCGGCACCCTCACCATCTACTCCAACACGGACCAGGAGAACTGGGCGCCGATCTTCCGCGACTTCCAGAAGAAGTACTCCTGGGTCAAGAAGATCTCCGCCAACAACCTCGACAGCGACGAGGTCTTCCAGCGGGTCCTCAGCGAACAGGCCACCAGCGGTTCACCCGCGGACGTCCTGGTGTCGAACGCCCCGCAGGCGTGGGCCGACTTCGCGGAGCGCTCCGGAACCCTGATGCCCTACAAGTCGCCCGAGCTGGCCAAGCTCCCCGCAAGCGCCACGCTCCTGCCGAACGTGTACTCGATGTCGATGGACCCGATGTCCCTCATCTACAACTCCTCGCTCGTCAAGGAGAAGCCCACCGGGCTGAAGTCGCTCGCCGACATCGTGGCCAAGGACCCCGGCACCTACAAGGGCAAGATCACTACGCGCGACGTGGCCGGTGCCTTCGGATTCTCCGTCTCCCACGCCTTCACCGACGCCCGGCCCGAGGCGTGGGCGTCGCTGGAGAAGCTGCTGCCCCTCGGCAAAGCCGAGTCGTCCTCCGGCACCCAGTTGGAGAAGGTCCTCTCGGGTGAGTACCTCGCAGGCTTCTTCGTCAGCGCCGGCCCCGCCTATCCCAAGGTGGAGCAGAGCGGCGGTCTGCTGGACCTGACGTTCCTCGACGACGGGACCGTTGTTCTGCCGCGCGGCGTCGGAATCGCCGCCAAGGCCCCGCACCCCGCGACAGCCAAGCTGTTCACCGACTTCGTCCTCTCGGCGGAGGGCCAGCGCGCCGTCGCCGAGGGCGGTCTCACGTCGTACCGCGACGGCATCGAGGCAACCGACGGCCGTCACACCTACCAGGAACTGGTCAAGGCCGTCGGCGACAAGAACGTCATCGACGTCAAGTACACCAAGGTCCCCGACGACGAGGTGAAGACGTTCACCACCCGCTGGGACGGGCTCCTCGGCCGCTGATCCGCCAGACCCACGAAAGGCGCTGAGAAACCATGTCCGCTACAACGACGCCGACATCGCCGCCGAGCAGCGACAGCCCGCCCCGGACCGGCGGTCACCCGGCACCCAGGTACCGGCGCGTCCTCGGCCGCGGACGCGAGGTGTGGCTGCACTACACGGTCATCATCGTCCTCGCACTTCTCGTCCTCGCGCCTGTCGTGCCGACGTTGTACCAGTCACTGCTCGACCGACCGCTGTACGAGGCCGGCGGCGTGCTCAGCCTGGACAACTACGTCAAGCTGTTCACCGAGGCCGGCTTCGGCCGGGTGGCTCTCAACACGGTGCTCTTCGCGGGGCTCACGACCGTGTTCACGCTGCTCATCGCCATCCCTATGGCGGTGGCCGTGGTGCGGACGAAGATTCCCGGCGGACGGCTGCTGGCCGGCGCCATGCAGTGGCCGTTCTTCATCTCGTCGCTGATCCTCGGCTTCGGCTGGATCACCATGTATGGGCCCGCCGGGTTCGTCAGCGTGAAGGTCAGCGACGTGCTGGGCTCTGTCCCCTGGAATCTCTACTCCATCCCGGGAATGGCGCTCACAGAGGCCGTCGCCCTGGCGCCGATCGCGTACACGTTCTGTGCGGGTGCGTTGCGTCAGAGTGACGCCTCGCTGGAGTCGGCCGCCCAGGTGTGCGGAGCGGGACCGCTCCGCATCCTGTTCCAGGTCATCCTCCCGATGCTGCGCCCGCCCATCGTCTACAGTTCCATCCTGGTCATCTCGATGTCCGTGGAGACGCTCAGTGTGCCGCTGCTGTACGGGCAGCCGGCCAACATCCAGGTCTTCTCGACCTTCCTCTACCGCAACGGCCTCCAGTCGACCAATCCCGACTACGGAGTGCTCGGCGCCGCCTCCGCCCTCATCCTCTTCGTCACCGTCGGCCTGGTCGCCGTGCAGGCCAAACTCCTCAAGGATGCCCAGCGGTTCGTCTCGGTGCGCGGCAAGGCCACCCGTCCCCGCCGCCTCGACCTGGGCTGGCTGAAGTGGATCAGCCTGCTCTCCATCGTCTTCTACGTCGTGATGGGCGCCCTCGTGCCCATCGTGGGCCTGATCTTCCGTTCGTTCACCCTGGTGTTCAGCCCGCTCCAGTCCCCGCTGAGAACCCTGACCACGGCGAACTACGAACGCATCTTCAACTACACCGCCTACACCGACTCCATCATCAACAGCCTGATCGTCGCAGGCGTCGGATCGGTGCTGGTGAGCGTCCTCGGTCTGCTGGCCGTGATGGTGGCGCGCCGCTCCACCTTCCGCTTCCGCCGGGCCACCGAATACCTGGCGCTCGCCCCTCAGGCGATGCCCGGCATCATCGTCGGCATCGGCCTGTTCTGGGCCTTCGCCTACGCCCCGTTCAACATCGGCACAGTGCTCCAGGGCTCCCTGTGGGCCATCATCATCGGCTTCGGACTGCGGGCCCTGCCCACCGGATTCGGATCCCTGGCACCGTCGATCATGCAGATCGGCCAGGAACTCGACAACGCGGCCCGGGTCTCGGGCGCCGACTGGATCAAGGCCTTCACCATGATCCTGGCCAAGCTCCTCACCCCCGCGTTCGGCGGTGCGCTCGTCCTCACCTTCGTGACGATGCTCAAGGAGTACTCCCCGGCCGTCTTCCTCGGCTCGGCCGACAGCAAGATCATCGGTACGACGATGCTCGAACTGTGGGTCCAGGGCAACACCGGCTCCGTCGCCGCACTGGCCGCCCTGCAGATTGCCATCACCGCGGCCTTCGTCGGGCTCGCCGGACTCCTCCTGAAGGGACGTAACACCGATGCCTGACGTCAAGGTCTCGCACCTCAACAAGCAGTTCGGCACCAATGTCGTCCTCGACGACATCCACTTCACCATCAGGGACGGCGAGTTCTTCACCCTTCTCGGCCCCAGCGGCTGCGGGAAGTCCACCACCCTCAACTGCGTCGCCGGACTTGAACAGCCCTCCGGCGGCTCGATCTCCGTCGGCGACACCACCTTCGTGGACACGGAGAGGAAGCTGTTCGTGCCTCCCGAGGGCCGCAACCTGGGCATGGTCTTCCAGTCCTACGCTCTCTGGCCCCACAAGACCATCGCCGCCAACCTCGCGATGCCGCTCCAGATCCGCAAGGTCGGCAAGGCCGAGCAGCGCCAGCTCATCGACGACGCCCTGGACAAGGTCGGCCTGTTCCATCTGCGCGAGCGCTATCCGCACCAGTTGTCCGGCGGCCAGCAGCAACGCGTCGCTCTCGCCAGGGCGCTGGTCTACTCGCCCAGCGTCCTGCTCCTCGACGAGCCGCTGTCCAACCTGGACGCCAAACTCCGCGAACAGGCCCGCGCCTGGCTCAAACGGCTCCAGGAAGACCTCGGCATCACCACCGTCTACGTCACCCACGACCAGGACGAGGCCCTCGCCCTGAGCGACCGCATCGCGGTCATGTCCGGCGGCCACATGCTCCAGGTCGGCACGCCCCAGGAGATCTACGAGACCCCGGCCACCGCCGAGGTCGCCGCATTCGTCGGCCGCTGCAACTTCCTCAAGGCCACGGTCACCGAAGCCACCCGGCACGGAGCCGTCCTGGAACTGGCGGCCAACGACCAGGCCGTGTCGGTCACGACAACCCAGCGACTGGGTGCGGGCGACACCGTCACCGTCGCCATCCGTCCCGAGCGCCTCTCCGTGCTGGCGGCTCCCGACCAGGCGGCGCCGGGCGCCAACGTCATCAGCTCGGAGGTGCTCACCAGCTCCTACCTGGGCTCCCGGTTCGAGTACGACCTCAAGGTCGGCGACCTGGTCGTCCAGGTCGTCAGCGACCGCGGCGGACTCACCGGCCAGGTCAGCCTCAGCGTCCAGCCTGAGGCATGCCTCGTCTACACCGACACCGCCGTGCTCTCCGAGGATGCCCAGGCTCTCCTGACCGTCACCGGCTGAATTCCCCACTCCTCCAGAGACACAAGGAGTCCCGTGACCCCCACCGGCACCCCCCGCCGCTACACCCTAGGTGTCCTGTACGGCGACGGCATCGGCCCCGAGATTGTTCCCGCCTCGGTCCTGATCGCCGACGCCGCCCTCGCGGCCACCGGCGCCCCGTCCATCGACTGGAGGGAACTGCCCCTGGGCTTCCGGGCCATCGAGGAGTTCGGGCAGGCAACTCCCAAGGCCACCCTCGCCGCCCTCGCCGAGACCGACGGATGGCTGCTCGGCCCGCACGACAGCGCGGCCTATCCCGAACCGTTCCGTTGTGAGCTCAACCCCAGCGGCACCATCCGCAAGCACTTCGACCTGTACGCCAACGTGCGCCAGGCCAAGGCGTTCGAGGGCGGCCACCCCGTCGTCCCCGGCACCGACCTGGTCATCATGCGGGAGAACACCGAGGGCTTCTACGCCGACCGCAACACCCACCGCGGCACGGGCGAGTTCATGCCCACGCCGGACGTCGCCATGGCGATGGGCATCATCACGCGCACGGCATGCGAGCGCATCGCCCGGGAGGCGTTCGAGCTGGCCGCGCGACGGCGCAAGAAGGTCACCATCGTGCACAAGGCCAACGTCCTCAAGCTGACCACCGGACTGTTCCGCGATGTGTGCCGTGAAGTCGCCCTGGAATACCCCGACATCACCGTCGACGACTTCCACCTCGACGCCATGACCGTGCATCTGGTCCGGCGGGCGCACGAGTTCGATGTCCTGGTCACCGAGAACATGTTCGGCGACATCCTCTCGGACCTGGCCGGCGAACTGGCCGGATCGCTGGGCGTCGCACCGTCCCTCAACGCCTCCCAGGACCGCGCGATGGCACAGGCGGCACACGGCTCCGCGCCGGACATCGCCGGGCAGGACCTCGCCAATCCGGTCGCGATGACCCTGTCCACCGCCATGTTGCTGGACTGGTTGGGCGCCCGGTACGAGGACGAGGCACTGACACGCTCCGCACGGATCGTCGAGGAGGGCGTGACCTCGACCCTCGCGCGGGGAACGAGCACCAAGGACATGGGCGGGTCGGCGGGGTGCCGCGAGTTCGCCGAGGCGGTCGCGGCCTCGATCGGGCGACTGTGAGCGGGCACCGGGCCGGTCGCCCGCCCACAGCGGCCGTCATCAACGCCACCTCGGCGTCGGTGGAGCCGGCCAGGACCGCCCTCGCCGAGGGCTACCCCGAGGCATCGGTGTGGAGCCTGCTGGACGACCGCCTCATCAGCGACGCCGAGGCGTCCGGCGGGCTCACCCCGGCCCTGTCTGACCGGATGCTGTCCCTGATCGCCTACGCCGTCCACGGCGGCGCGGACGCCGTCCTGCTGTCCTGCTCCATGTACGGTCCGGTTCTGGAACAGGCCCGCCGGGAACACAGGCTGCCCATGCTCAGCTCGGACGAAGCACTCTTCGCCGAGGTCGCCCGTCGGCGGTTCGGCAGTGTTCTGCTCCTCGGCCACCTCATCCCGGCAGTTCAGGACTCGGTGAATCGGCTGACGCGGATGGTGATCCTCGGCATGTTCTCCCTCTCTCCCGCGCGCACGGGAGTGGAGAAGTCGCTCGGTCTGCCGGTCCTGAGCGCTCCGCTGCCGGCGGCCCGCGCCCTGCGCGAGCGGGTGGCAGCGGGGGCCTGGAACCGGCTCTCCGAATCCGAATCAGCCCCTACGGAGGCATCATGAGGGGCCGTAACCATCTGGCGGGCTCCGGGCTGGACACACTGGGCACCCGGGCGCGCCTCGAAGTCGCCGGGCAGTCGCTCACGTACCACCGCATCGATCGGCTGGCCCCCGCCGACCTCCCCGTCAGTCTGCGGATCCTGCTGGAGAACGTGGTGCGCTTCCACGACGGCACGAGCCGGGGCGACGATCAGGCTCAGGCGATCCTGGCGCGCGGGGCCAGGGAGACACCGGTCGACCTGTACGCCTCGCGGGTGTTCCTGCACGACACCAACGGGGTGCCGACCGTCGTCGACCTGGCCGCCATGCGGGACGCCATGGCCACCCTGGGAGGCGACCCCGGGCTGGTCAATCCCGTCATCGCGTCGGAGCTCGTAGTCGATCACTCGGTCATCGCCGATGTCTTCGGACGGCCGGACGCGCTGACCCGCAACGTCGAGCTGGAGTACGCCCGCAACGGCGAGCGGTACCGCTTCCTCAAGTGGGGACAGCAGTCGCTCAAGAACTTCTCGGTCGTGCCGCCCGGCACCGGGATCATGCACCAGGTCAATGTGGAGCACCTCGCCCGCGTGGTCATGGTCGAGGACGGCCTCGCGTTCCCCGATGTGTGTCTCGGCACCGACTCGCACACCACGATGGTCAACGGGCTCGGTGTGCTCGGCTGGGGCATCGGCGGTATCGAGGCCGAGGCCGCGATGCTCGGTCAGTCCATGTCCGCCCTCGTCCCGGACGTCGTCGGCGTACGTCTCACCGGCGCGCTCCCCGCCGGAGCCACGGCCACCGACCTGGTGCTCACCATCACGGAGTTGCTGCGGGCCCATGGAGTCATCGGTAAGTTCGTCGAGTTCCACGGCACCGGTGTCTCGGCCCTGCCGGTCGCCGACCGCGTCACCATCGCGAACATGAGCCCCGAGTTCGGCTCGACCTGTGCTCTTTTCCCCGTCGACGACGAGACGCTGCGCTATCTGCGGTTCACCGGACGGTCCGAGGCTCAGGTCGCTCTGGTCGAGGCGTACGCCAAGGAGCAGGGCCTGTGGCACCACCCGGCAAGCGCGCCCCGGTTCACGGGCACGGTCGACCTCGATCTGTCCACGATCGTTTCCTCGCTGGCCGGGCCCTCCCGGCCGGAAGACCGCGTTCCGCTGGACCAGGCCAAGGCCCGCTTCCGTACCGCCGTCGACTCGATCCGTAAGCAGGGCACGAACGGTGACACGGCCACTACCGCCACCGTCGTCATCGACGGCATCGCGCACGAGGTACGCGACGGAGCGGTGGCCGTCGCGGCCATCACCTCCTGCACCAACACCTCCAACCCGGCGGTGATGGTGAGCGCGGGCCTGCTGGCCCGGAACGCCGTCAGGGCGGGACTGCGCAGCAAGCCCTGGGTCAAGACCACCCTCAGCCCCGGCTCACGGGTCGTCATGGACTACTACCGGCGCGCCGGCCTGATCCCCGACCTGGAGGCCCTCGGCTTCCACCTGGCCGGGTTCGGCTGCATGACGTGCATCGGCGCCTCCGGTCCGCTCATCGGCCCGGTGTCCGAGGCGATAGCCGACACCGGTCTGACCGTCGCGTCCGTGCTGTCGGGAAACCGCAACTTCGAAGGCCGTATCCAGCCCGACGTCGCCATGAACTACCTGGCCTCTCCGCCCCTTGTCATCGCCTACGCCCTCACCGGCACGATGGACGTCGACCTCCGCACAGAGCCCCTCGGCCACGGCCCGCAGGGAGACCCCGTCTACCTGCACGACATCTGGCCCGACCCGGCGGAGATCGCGGCCGTGATGGCCGGGAGCATCGACGCGACGATGTTCACCGACGCCTACGCGAACGTCTTCGCCGGCGACCGCCGGTGGCAGGACATCAGCGTGCCGGCCACCGAGAGCTTCGCGTGGGAGGAGGACTCCACGTACATCCGCCGGCCCCCCTACCTCGACAACATGGCGAGGGAACCCGAGGCCGTACGGGACATCATCGGGGCGCGGGTGCTGGTGAAACTCGGCGATCAGGTCACCACCGACCACATCTCCCCGGCCGGCGCCATCACCGGGGGCAGCACCGCGGCCCGGTATCTCGCCCAACTGGGCGTACCCAGCAGTGACTTCAACACGTACGCCTCCAGGCGCGGAAACCACCAGGTGATGATGCGGGGCGCGTTCGCCAACGTCAGGCTCCGGAACCAGGTTGCTCCCGGCACCCGCGGCGGCCGTACCCTCAACTTCCTTGCGGGCGGCCGTGAAAGCCCGATCCACGACGCGGCGGCCGCCTACCGCGCGGCAGGCGTTCCCATGGTCGTCGTGGCCGGGCGGGACTACGGCGGCGGATCCTCGCGGGACTGGGCCGCCAAGGGCCCCGCGCTGCTGGGCGTCCGCTCGGTGATCGCGCAGTCCTTCGAACGCATCCACCGGTCCAACCTCATCGCCATGGGCATCCTGCCCCTGGAACTCCTCGACGGCGGTCCCGACGACCTGGCCCCCACCGCGGCCGAAGCGATCACTGTCGCCGGCCTGGAAACCCTCAACACCGGCCGCGTCCCGGCCACGGTCCGCGTTCTCTCCAACGGCCGCGCGTTCGCCGCCCGAGTCCGCCTGGACACCCCACGCGAGGTCGAGTACTTCCGCCATGGCGGAGTCATGCCGTACGTCCTGCGCGGCCTGCTCGCGGCTACAGCCGGCACAGCCGAGACGGCAATTGAAGTGCGCCCATGAACCCACTCGTCCTCCCAAGAGAGGAAACGATGACACCAACCAGGCGTGAATTCGGTGCGTTCGTCATGGCCGGCGTAGGTGCGACGGCGATCCCGTCAACCCCGCTCGCGGGGGCGGCAGAGGCCCGGGCCGCCGCCGAGGAGGTGCCCTGGGGCGGCCCGCTGGCGCCCGACCAGCCGCTGGCCAAGGCCTACGACGACGCGGCCAGGGCGCTGGCGGACGTGGACGACAACCCGATGATCCGCTGGCAGTACCGCGTGTGGTGCCAGACCGGCTATCGCAGCCCGGGCAGCGCGGGTACCGGGCAGCCCGTCGATCAACTCGTCGACCCCGCCACCGACTTCGTGTCTCCCAAGGGTTCCTCTACCGGAACCATGTCCGGCCCATGCCCGCGGGTGGGGTCCAGTTCCTGGACAACGCCTGGTACTTCGGCACCGACTTCACCGGGCTCGTGCTCGTCAGGAGTCTGGGGATGCGGCGCTGCGTCGGCCGGGGCGGTGCAGTGCCGATGACTCCGATCAGGCAACCGCACGCTGGCAACAAGGAACGAACCAGAGGAAACTCACTGCGCCCCGGGGGCTCCCACCCGCAGGCCAGGGCCTCGTCGGGTTTCCTGCTCCTCAGGAGCTGGGGCGCACAGTCGGCGAGTTGCCGCACCTCGCAGTGGTGGACCTCGAGGACGAGCGCCTCGCGGTTGGGGAAGTTGCGGTACATCGTCCCTTGCCCGACTCCCGCTTTTTTGGCGATCAGGCTGAGCGGAGCGTCCGCGAACCTCGACAGCTCGGTCAATGCCACCTCCAGGATGCGCTCGCGATTGCGTTGGGCATCCGAACGCTGAGGTATCTCGTTTTTCGGTTCCACTCGTCCTCCTCCCGGGCATGCCCGGTCTTCCCCTTGTTGACGGGTTGTTGACGGGATACACGTCCGCCGTCTTCCCGCGTATCGGACTATTGTCCGCTTAGGTGCTGCCATAACCGGCCCTGTGCGGCCGCTGTGAAGGGTCGATGACAGATGTCACCGGTGATCGCTCCGTCGCATCGCCTGTTGCCGACTCGGCATCCGATCCGACTCCTGACCGCGCCCCTGATTCGTCTGCCTGTCGAATCGTCGCCACGGCGTGTTCCGGGAACGAGACAGGAGGATGATCGTGCGCCCGACGCCTTCGGCGACGTCCAGGGCCATCACTGTGAACATCAATGGCGAGAGGCACCCGCTGTCCGTCGATCACCGCACTTCCCTCCTCGATGCTCTGCGGGAGCATCCCGGCCAGACGGGCACGAAGAAGCGGTGCGATCAGGGGGCGTGGGGTGTCGGCACCAGGCTGGGCTGCGACTGTCAGGTGTTCATTGGCGGACGTGTTGGCGCCGTCGCCATGCCATAGGGTGCCGACGAAGAAGACGGCTGAGCCGGGTGGCGTGACGGCCTTCACCTGGGCGTCGTCAGTCGGTTGGCGGTCGCCCGGAGTCCTCGTCGCTGTAGCCGACCCGCTCGGCGACACCCCCCATCATCGTCCTGGAGTGCACGCGCAGAGGTCATGCACGGCTCCTTTTACGCAGCCGCCGGAGGCCGATCCGATGGCTTTGCCGTCACGATCCATGGCGAGGGTCGCTCCAAGTCGCCGTGGTGCGCTGCCGCTGACGCCGCCAACGGTGGCCGCGGCGAACTCTCTGGTCTCTTCGAGTCATCGACTCAACTCTTGGCGATATCAAGCACTTGGACTCTCCGCAGACAGCACGCGATCGGGACGGACGGGCGGATGGCGTCGAAGTGGGTCGGGGCGTGCCGGACTGGTGGCGAGTACCACCGCCGCGCCCACGATTTCGATCTCGCCGGTTCCTTGATCCTGGCGGGGCGTCGGGGCCGGGCCCATCCACCCGTGCGCCTGATGGCCTGACCGAATGCCGGTCGCGTGCCACCGGCCGCTCGCCTCAGCTGCAGCTGGCGCTATGGTGAACCTAAGTGGACCGATGTCCGCTACCCGGAACATACCGGACAGTTATCCGGTTGGCAAGGGGTTGTGGGGGTGTGAGCCCGGAAGGAGGGGGGAGTGGAGTCCAGGAACGGCGGGCCTCAGCGCTCGGACGCACAGCGCAATCGGGAGCGGATTCTGGAGGTGGCGCTGGCCGAGTTGTCGCGTGCTGTGGATGTCCCGCTGAGTCTGATCGCCAAGAAGGCGGGGGTTGGGCAGGGCACGTTCTATCGCAACTTTCCCAACCGTGAAGCGCTCGTCCTGGAGGTCTACGGCCACGAGGTGCGACTGCTCACGGACGCTGCGACGGAACTGCTCAAAACCCGCGCGCCCGACCAGGCTCTGCGTGCATGGCTGGACCAGCTCGCCCGCTTCGCTGTCGCCAAGGCCGGCCTGTCGGACGCGATGCGTCAGATCGTCGGTACGACGGACGGCCCTGCGCAGCCGGGATACGCGCGGGTGGTCGCGGCGATCGAAGCTTTGGTCGCGGCCAATCACGAGGCCGGCACCATCCGTCCGGGGCTGACCACCGACGACTTCGTCCTGGCCATCGCCGGCATCTGGCAGATCGGTGCCCGTGGGGACTGGAAAGCCCAGAGCACTCGGCTCCTGGACCTCATCATGGACGGGCTGCGCGCGGGAGCGCCAGGGCGAGGGTGACGATCGGAAGGCCGAGATCTGTGGGGATGTCTCGGCCGCTGTGTTCGGGCAGGAGGCCGTCGTCTCCGCCCTCGGCGCCGGCGGATTGCTGGTCGCCAAGGAGTGCTTCACTCGCATGCAGGCTGCCGTGATCGGTGCGGCCAAGCAGCAGGAGGTTTCCCGCCTGGTGTGGATGTCGTCATTCAGTGCGAGGGCACCTTCGGGTCGGCGACCGTTCCACAGAAGATCATGTACTTCTACGGCCGCGACGGCCGCGATCGCAAGGGCCTCGGCGAGGTGGCCGGTGACCATGTTGCTGAGGCCGAGGTGGTGGATCAGGCCCTCCTCGCGCATCGCGGCGAGTGTGGGAGTCGAGGTCGGGACTCAGTGCTCAGGGCGGGCTGCCACCCTTGCCGTCCGGACAGCTGTCCACTAGGGTCTTCTCTGGAGATGGACAGCTGTCCGCTTTGCCGTCCTCACCAAGGAGCACAGCGTCATGTCTCAGTCACCCGCTCTTCCGGATCCCGGCCAGAGCCGTGTGGACACGATCGACTCGCTCGACGGCCTCCATACCGACCTGGCTCGACGGCACAGGGCCACGAAAAGCAGTGGGGCCACAGTGTCCGCCGCCGTTGTCGACGCCGACCTCGCCACCCTGGAACGCGACGGATACGTCATCCTGGACAACCTGCTCACCGAAACCGAGTGCGAGGACGTCCGGGCAGCCGTGACGCCCCTGCTGGACAGGGCAGGTCGTAACACTTTCGAGGGCCGGCTGACCCAGCGCGTCTACAGCGTCCTGAACAAGACGCGAGCCTGTGACCGCATGGTCGACCACCCGAGAGTGCTGGCCCTGCTGGACCAGCTGCTCCTGCCCAACTATCTGCTCTCCCAGCTCCAGGTCATCAACATCCAGCCCGGCGAGGACGCCCAGTTGCTGCACCACGATGATGGCATGTACCCCGTACCCCGTCCCCGGCCACCACTGAGCGCGGCCACGGTGTGGGCCATCGACGCCTTCACCGAGGAGAACGGCGCCACCGTGGTCCTGCCGGGCACAAATCGCTGGGGCGACCGTCAACCGGCAGAAGACGATGCCCGGGTGAAGGCCGTCATGTCACCGGGCTCCTGCGTCTTCTTCGTCGGCACTCTGTGGCATGGGGGCGGCGCCAATGCGTCCGCCGATGCCCGCTTGGCCGTCACCGCACAGTACTGCGAGCCATGGCTCCGGCCGCAGGAGGCGTTCACTCTGTCCACCACCCGTGACACGGTCCGCGTGGTGTCCGAGGACATCCGCCGGATGCTCGGCTACAGCATCCATCCGCCCTTCCTCGGAATGGTCGACGGCATGCACCCCAAGCGCCTGCTCGACGGCCGCTCCTGAAGGCTCATCACCCGAGTGTTTTGCTCCGCTCCGATGAACACGCTGGGACCTGCCCGCACAAGTCGGTCGAGGCCATGCATCTCTGTGCGTGGCGGGACGGTGGCTCGTGCGAACGCCTGTCGTCAAGCCAAGACTCGATATGACAGTCGTTATAGGCAGGTGTATGCTGCTGCTCTCTATAACGACCGTCATAGGAGGATGTCATGACCATCATCACCGTGAACGCACCGAAGGGGCGCCTGAGCCTTGAGCAGCGCCGTGAGCTGGCCGAGACACTGACGGACGCGGTGCTGGTACCCGAGGTGGGGCAGCGTGCGCCCGCCGCCCGGCCCGGGTTCCAGGTGCACTTCGTCGAGCGCGAGCGGGACATGATGGCCATCGGCGGCCGGCTCCTGGCGGACGCCGAGCCGGAGCTCGACGTGATGGCGATCGACCTCGCGGTCATGGATGCCGCCTGGCAGCCGGATGTGCGGGCCGAGGTCATCGAGCGCGTCCTGGCCGCACTGGCGGCGGCCTGCGGACTGGAGAAGCCGTCACCGGCGTGGTGGGTCAACTTCCGTGTGATCGAAGAGGGCAGTTGGGGGTCGTCCGGCGGCGTGCTGTCCGTCCTGTCGCTCCTTGAGAGCGGGGTGTTCACGGAGGAACGGGTCAAGGCGGTCCGTGCCGCGCTCGGTGCCTGAAGGCCGGAGTCGTAAAGGGTGGCTTCGATCAGTCCTTGATCGTGGCGAGGATGAGTGCCTGCAACTGCTCCGCGGTGTCGTCAAGGGGCTGGGTGCTGCGCTTGGCGCGGCACATGGCGACGGTTCCCTCGACGGCCGCGACGATGAGCGTCGCGAGCTGTGCCGCCTGTTCGCGTTCGGCGCCGTGCTCGCGCAGCGAGGCGGCCAGCAGGCTCTCCCATTCGGTGAAGACGTCGGCGGCGGCCGCGAGGGCAGCGGGTGTCTCGTCGGTGGCGGGCTCCTCGATGGAGACGGCGAGGACGGGGCAGCCGGCCCGGAAGTCGCTGTCGACGACGATCTTGCGCCATAGGGCGAGGAAGCCCCGCAAGCCGGCGACCGGACCCGCCTCCAGTGCCTTGTGCAGGCTGCGCGTGGTCCATGTGCCGGTGTAACGGACGGCTTCCGTGGCCAACTGCTGCTTGCCCTCGGGGAAGTAGTGGTACGTCGAGCCGAGTGGCGCCCGGGCGTGCTTGGCCATTTCGCGGATGCTCGTCGCGTTCAGACCGCGTCGGCTGATCATATCGGCGGCTCCGGCGACGATCCGCTCGCGCGCCGTCAGGGTGGGCTTGGGCACGTACGTGATCCCTTCAAAGACTTCGCTGGCTATAACGGTTGTCATAGTCTACCGTGATCGTCGTCCATAGCGACTGTCATAGTCCGACGTGTCGTCGAACGAAACGAAGAGAGGTACGTCTTATGCCGATGACCCGTCCAACGGCCCCGGCCGATGTCCTGACCGATGTCTGACCGCACTCACAGCCCGCCCCACCCCACCGCACCGAGAAAACCGATGCGCGCCTCCCTCACCGACCCGTCGGCCGCCGACGCCGACACTCCGGCCGCGCGAGCGACGGACGAGGATCTGGAACACCAGAAAGCGGCCATCAGTCGCCTCGGCCGCGAACTGCGCGCTTTGGTGGAGGCCACGGTCCGCACCGCCGCCTCCCCGGAGACCCTCCACCGCGTGGCAGATGACGTCCGTCGGGTCACCGGCCGACTGACGGGACGGTGGCGCGCGCGGGCGGAGATCCCCGCGGTGGACGAGTTCCCCGGGGGGACACGGATCTACAGCCCCGTCGTCGGAGCCGGCAGCCCTCTGGCGCCGCCCGTGCACGTCACGCCCACCGAAGACGGCCTGGTCGGTCACTGCACCCTGGGCATTGCCCACGCGGGCCCGCCCGGCTACGGCCACGGCGGCATGAGCGCCATGCTCCTGGACGAACTCATGGGGCGCACCTGCGCGGCAGCCGGAATGGCCGGCCTGACCGTCTCCCTGCAGATGCGCTACCACCGGCCCGTCCCGCTGGAGACACCCCTGCAGATCCTCGCTCGCGTTACCGGCACGGACAAACGCAAGATCTTCGTGGTCGGATCCATCACCACTCTGGCGGACCACGCCACAGACCTGGTCACAGCTGAGGGTGTCTTCGTTGCGCCCGATCCTCGCCGGATCCGCGCCCTGTTCCCCGACCTGTAAAAGGACGGTGAGCGAACGCCTCTCGCCGACGAGTCGGCGGACGCGGGCATGTTTCACACGCCCAGACGGCTTCCTGCCGGCCTGCGGACGTTCCACGCGCGTACTCGGTGGACCGGGCCGGGCTTACGAAGCCCGCGGGCCTGGCGATGGAGAGATGGTCGGCGTATGCAGATGGAGATCCGGGCCGCTGCGATCCGGGGTATCGATCGATTGATCGACGATCTCGGGGGTGACGGGACAAGACTGTTGGCCGAGTTCGGCGTTTCGCCCAGCGATCTGGATTCCGAGGACGGACTGTTGCCGACGGCGACGGCCGGGCGAATCCTGCGCGTCGCCGCGAAGAAATTGATCTGTCCGGATCTCGGGTTACGTTTGGCTGCTTATCAGGACATATCGATGCTCGGCCCGTTGGCTTTGGCGGTCGGCAATTGCGACACGGTCGGTGAAGGGCTGGACTGTGCGTCCCGATTCCTGTTCGTGCACAACCAGGCTATTCGTCTGTCGCGTGAGCCTGATCCCGAGCGCTATGCGGGGGTGGGGGCAGTCGAATACCGGATGTTGCATCCGGATGTTCCGTATGAGCCCCAGACCATCGACGCGGGCCTGGGGCAGCTGCATCGTATTCTCATCACGATGAGCGGCGGATACGAACTGCTCGGGGTCTATATGCCCCATCCGCCGCTGACGGACGAGTCGGTGTACGCCGAGTTCTTCGGCGCGCCGGTCCGGTTCAACGCCGGCCAGGCCCTGCTGCGGGTGCCGACGAAGCTCTTCGCCCATCCGATGTCGACCCCGGTGAATCCCGAACTGCGGCGCATGGTCGTGGAGTACTTGGAGTCGCACTACACCGACCCACGCGACAGTGTCTCGACCATGGTGCGGTCGGCGGTCAGTCGTGCGCTGGGTACGGTTCCCGCGCGGATCGACATGGTCGCGCACTGGCTGCACATGCATCCGCGTACGCTGCAGCGGCGACTGGCGGAGGAGGACAGCTCGTTCCAGACGATCCTCGACGACGTACGCAAGAACGCGGCCCACCGGTTGCTGACGGGTACCGATATGCCGTTTTCTCAGGTCGCGTCGTTGGTGGAGTTGTCCGGACAGGCGGCGCTGACACGTGCGGCCCGCCGCTGGTTCGGCAGAACGCCCACGCAGGTCCGCCGTGACGCCAAAATCGGACCTGCACTGAACGGTGTCGCGCAGAGTTAAATTTTTGTCGCCCAAGGTTAAGTAGAGGGTCTGGAACGCTCCGATACTCGGGTGCCATGACGAGTTCCGCAAACCCTTCTTCGCTGCCCGATCACGTCGAAGTCGTGATCGTCGGCGCGGGGATCTCCGGCATCGACGCCGCGTACCGGGTGCAGTCGCAGTGTCCCGATCGGTCGTATGTCGTGCTGGAGGCCCGTGAATCCCTGGGCGGGACGTGGGATCTGTTCCGGTATCCCGGAGTCCGTGCCGACTCCGATATTTACACGCTCAGTTTTCCGTTCCAGCCGTGGACCGGCGGGAATTCTATGGCCGATGGAGGCGAGATCCTCGACTACCTGCGGCGCACCGTCGAGCAGTTCGGTATCGACCGCCATATCCATTGCGGCACGAAGGTGGTGGCGGCGGACTGGTGCAGTGAGACGGCCCGCTGGACGGTGACCATCGAGCGGACCGGGGGCGAGGACGGGCCGCAGCGGTCCACTGTGACGTGCTCGTTCCTTTTCACATGCACCGGCTACTACGACTGCGAGCGCGGACATGACCCGCAGTTCCCGGGAGTTGAGTCGTTCACCGGTACGGTGGTGCATCCGCAGTTCTGGCCCGACGAACTCGACTACGTCGGCAAGCGTGTTGTTGTGATCGGCAGCGGTGCGACCGCGATCACGGTGGTCCCCGCGATGGCGCGCGACGCGGCGAAGGTGACCATGCTGCAGCGCACGCCCACGTGGATCAGTTCGCTGCCGCGCCGGGACCGGTTCGCCGACAAGCTCCGGCGGCGTCTGCCCGCCGGGTTGGCGCATCGGGTCATCCGGGCTCGGAACGCCGCCTACGCCAACGGGTTCTACCACTACTGCCGACGGTTCCCGGACCGGGCGCGGACGTTACTGACCACGGCCGCCACACGGCGGATCGGCGAGGAAGCGGTGCGTGAGCACTTCACGCCGACCTATGCGCCGTGGGACCAACGGGTGTGCATCACGGCCGACGCGGACCTGTTCAAAGCGATCAAGCGCGCGGAAGTCGACGTGGTCACCGATCACATCGACGGCTTCGTGGCCGAGGGCATTCAGCTGCGGTCGGGGGCGGTGCTACCGGCCGACATCGTGGTGACGGCGACCGGGCTGCGCATGCTTGCGCTGGGCCACATCGACGTGAGCGTCGACGGCAAGCCGGTCGAGCCCGCGCGTCACATGCTGTGGCGGGGCGCCATGCTCAGCGACGTGCCGAACTTCGCGCTCTGCTTCGGCTACGTCAACCTGTCCTGGACGATGCGGGCGGATCTCACCGCGCGACTGGTGTGCCGCATCCTCAATCACATGCGCCGCGCGGACCTCGCGGTGGTCACCGCACCCGCGGAGCCCGGGGTGCGCGAGAAGCCCATGATCGAGCTGGCGTCGAGCTACGTCCAGCGGGGCGTGGCCACCTTCCCCAGGCAGGGCGACCGCAGCCCCTGGCGGATGCACCAGACCTATCCGTTGGACGCGGCCGACGTCGCACGCGCGAATCTCCGCCGCGAGCTGCGCGGAGTGCCCCGCGCGTCGTTTGTGCTGCTCGATGCCGGCTCGGCGGTCGGTGACCATCGCCGACTGGGAGGCTGACCGTGGCACACGTGGACGGCGTGTGTGACGCACGCTTTGCGGAGGTGAGCGCACTTCTCTCCGAGAGCCTCGACTCGGGCGAGGAACTCGGTGCCTCGATCGCGGTCGCGATTGACGGAGAGCCGGTGGTCGACCTGTGGGGCGGATGGACCGACCCGAGCCGTACCGTGCCGTGGCGGCGCGACACGATCACGAATGTCTGGTCGTGTACGAAAACGGTCACGTCCCTGGCGGCGTTGCTGCTGGTCGAGCGGGGATTGCTGGACGTCGATGCCCCGGTGGCCCGGTACTGGCCGGAGTTCGCGGCCCAGGGCAAGGAGAGTGTGCTGGTCCGACAGCTGTTGTCACACACCTCCGGTGTCTCGGGGTGGGACCGGCCCGTGACCGTCGCGGACGTCTGCGACGTACCGACGTCGACGGCCAGGCTGGCCGCGCAGGCGCCTTGGTGGCCCCCGGGCACGGCGTCGGGGTATCACCTGCTGAACTACGGGCACATGGTGGGCGAGTTGATCCGGCGGATCGACGGGCGGACACTGGGCCGGTTCGTCGCCGAGGAGATCGCCGGCCCGTTGGACGCAGACTTCCACATCGGCTTGCCGGACTCCGGATTCGGCAGGGTCGCCGATGTCGTTCCGCCGCCGCCGTTCCGGTCGACCGACCTTGCCGGCGCCGATCCGGACGGCGTGTGGATGAAGACCTTCACCAACCCTCTTGGCACTGCGGACGAGTCGTGGACTCCCGAATGGCGTCGAGCGGAGATCGGCGCCGCCAACGGCCACGGCAATGCCCGGTCGCTCGCCAGAATCCACTCGGTCGTCGCCTGCGGCGGCGCGCTCGACGGTGTATGGCTGCTGTCGCCGCAGACCATCGAGCTGATCTTCAGTCAGCAGTCCGACGGCCCGGATCTGGTGCTGGGGGCGCATCTGCGATTCGGCATCGGCTACGGCCTGCCTTCGCCCGCGGTGCCGTATCTCCCCCGTGGACGGATCTGTTTCTGGACGGGATGGGGCGGATCGGTGGTCGTGATCGACACCGAACGCCGGGCCTCGATCTCCTACGTCATGAACAAGATGGGCCCCGGGCTGCTCGGCAGCGACCGCACGATTCAGTACGTCAGCGCAGCTTTCGCGGCGCTGGAATAGCAAAAGGACCGCCGATGAGTGGTCTGGGGGACGGATTTCCTGGCCGCACAGGTCGCGCCGCACAAGAAGGTGAGAGACGTCGAATTCATCGCCGCGATACCCGAATTGTCGGCAGGCAAGATCCTGCGCAAGGAGCTGCGGGCAGGGGGCCCTGGGCACGGTCACGGGTCGTCGGACCACTCGCCGGCCGATGACTGATTTGGCCCGGACCGCCGGTGCACCGGACCGCACGGCGCACGGAGAGCACCGGTAGCCGTGTCTCCCACCGCGACGTCCTCGACGTCGGCTGCGACGAGACCGCCCGCGAAGCGCCGTGAACAGCGGAGTACGGCTTCTGCCGCGATTATAACGAATGTTATAATCGAAGTTGAAAGGGGTAACCGATGGCCAATCAGGTTGTCGTAGTGGCGACTCTGGTCGCGAAGCCCGGCCAGGAAGAGCTGGTCGAGAAGACGTTGAAGGCGGCGGTGCCCGCGGTGCACGCCGAGCCCGGATGCCTGCGGTATGCGTTGCACCGCAAGGCGGGTGACACCGGTGAATTCGTCGTGATCGAGAAGTGGGCCTCCCAGGAGGCGCTGGGGGCGCACTTGAAGGGTGCCGCCATGCGGGAGGTCGGCGCCGCACTGGCGCAGGCACTCGCCGCACCCCTGCACGCAGCGTTCCTGGACGCGATCCCCGCCGGCGACCCGGGCACCGGAGCCGTCTGACCGAACAACGGGGGACCGGGCCGGCAGGCAGATCGGCCGACCCGGTCCCCTCCACGAAAACGAGGAGCATTCCCATGAAGAGCCTGATGTTCGTCGCGCCCGGACAGCTGCGCTTCGACGAGGTCGACGCCCCCACCATCGTCGAGGGCACGGACGCACTCGTGCGGCCGCTCGCGGCCACGACGTGCGATCTCGACCACCATGTCATCGGCGACAAGACCCCGTTCTCCGGATTCGGCCCGTTCCCGATCGGCCACGAGTGCGTGGGCACGGTGGTCGAGGTCGGCCCCAACTGCACGGACATATCGGTCGGCGACGTCGTCGGTGTCGCGTGGCACATCGCGTGCGGCACCTGCGCGCAGTGCAAGCTCGGACACACCGCCCGCTGTCTCCTCCACGGCGACGCCCAGTACGGCCTTCCGGTGAACGGGGCCTGGGGTGGGACCTTCGACGAACTCATCCGCGTCCCCTACGCGGACTTCAACCTCGCCAAGCTGCCCGCCGGAGTCGATCCGGTACACCTGGCCTCGATCGGCGACAACCTCGCGCTCGGCTGGGAGACGGTGATCCCGACCGTCGCCGGTATCACCGACCCGAAGATCGCGGTTTTCGGCGGCACCGGTTCCATCGGCCTGTACTGCGTCGACGTCGCGGTCCACTGCGCAGGCGCCCGCACCGTCTACTACGACGACGATCCGGTCAGGATGAAGGTCGCCGAGCAGCTCGGCGCCGAGGTTCACGACATCCACGGCAAGCGTGAGAAGGACTTCCACCTCGCTGTGGACGCCAGCTGCGACCCCGAGCGGCTGCGCAAGGCACTGCTGTCGGTCATGCCCGAGGGCCACGTCAACAGCGTCGGCATTTACTTCGACGACGTCCAGCTTCCCCTGCTCGCGCTCTACCAGCGGGGGGTCCACTTCCACAACGGCAAGGGTCACGCGCGACCGAACATGACACCGACGCTCGAGGCGGTGGCCTCCGGGACGCTCCATCCCGAGTTGGTCACCAGCGGAATCTACGGCTGGGACGAGATCCCCGACGTGCTGACCTCCGACCGCGCCGGCCACAAGCCGATCTTCGTCCTGGAGAACTGAGGCATCGGAACCGTGGGTCCCTCGGGGCGATCACCGCTCGAACGGCGATGTCGATTTGATCGGCGGCCTGTTCGGGCGGTTCGAGGCCGTAGCGGTCTCCCGCTGGCTCGGCCACAGGTCTATCAAGGTCACCGCCGATACCTATGCGCGCGTGGTTCCCCATGCGTGGCATCGCTGCCGAGAGAGCCGTCCGCGTACCTCGTTCGACCGCTTGAGCTGGGGATTTGCCCTTGCGCAGAGCGGCCAGCTCGGCGCGGTTGTTGCTGGTGAGCAGGTCGTTTCGCGCCTTTGCCGCCTTCGCCTTGTCTCCGCCGTGGTCGAGGAGGGACTGGACGATCAGGTCGCGTTCCGTGGACTCCCAGGCGGACAGGGGGTGTTGGGCTTGGGAGAGCAGGGACGGGGGGAGGTCGGACTCCTCGATCAGGGGGCCCGAGCGGTGCGCCTGCGCGTAGCGGAGCGAGCCGTCGAGTTGGCGGACGTTCCCTGGCCAAGGCGCCCGGGACAGGGCCCGCAACGCGTCGTCCGTGCACCGGAGGTCTCCGCTGTCGCCACCATGGCGGGCCAGCAGGCAGGTCACCAGCGCGGGGATGTCGGGCTGTGACGCTGGACGCCGGCGACCTGGCCGCGATCGAGCGGCGCCCGCCGCCGCGAGCGCCTCGCAGCGACGAACCGGCATGACCGGGATGGAGCCCACTGGCGGCCCGCTGCATGAGCAGCCCGGATCGCTCCGTTCCGGGAGGCCGGTAGGGAAGGTTGCTGCACAGCGGACAGGAACCGGACAGCGGTAATGCGTGCGTGGTGCAGGCGAAGACGACGGGCAGGTGCCGGGGGAGCTTCCACGGGCCACCGAGCTGGTTCTGAACGGGACTTTCGTCGCCGGCCAGGCATTGGGGGCAGTAGCGGCTGGAGAGATTGATCGCCCAACGCCGTTGGGCAGCGGCATGGTTGCGACCGCAGCGAGACGGGTCGCGCCGAGCGGCGCATACCGGGCGGTGAGCCCCGATCCGGTCAGCGTGAGTGTCTGCGCTTCAGCGGCGGAGAGCCGTGTGGCTTCGGCGAAGGGCCGGCAATGCGTGAGGGCAAGGCGAGGGGATGGTCGGCAGGCAGACGACGGTGCAGGGTACTGAACCCGCATCAGTCAGCGATGCGGGCCGGTGACAGCTCCAGCCGGTAGGAGAGCCGCAGGAGGAACTCGGGAAGCGACTCTTCGAGCAACGGGGCCAGACTGCGAGCCAGTACCCGGCGTTCGGAGCCCTCTGTCGCGGGCACGAGCCCCCTCGGCGGACGAGTGTCTGACAGGCGGTCGGGCCCGCGCTGCAACCTGCCGTTCCGGCGAGCCCGACCTCGCCGGGGTGCGGCCAGGAGCCGTCCTCCTGGGAGATCCGGCCAGGGGCGCAGCGTGTGCAGACTGCGGTTCTCCGTGTGTGCGAAGGACGGCCGTCGCTCGGGCTCAGCGTAGGCCGGCGAAGAGGTCGTTCTCGGGCAGGGGCGCGCCGGTGCTGTCGTAGACCCGGACGAACGTCTCCACGCCCATGAGCTGCGTGAACCTCTCCTTGCCCATCCGCAGGAAGAAGATGTTCTCACCCTGGCTGGCGTGCGCGGCCAGCGCGTCGAACTTCTGGCTGCCGAACTCAGTGGTGTCCACCCACGTGGTGATCTCCTCGTCGGGCAGGCCGATTTCGGGTCCCTCTCCGGCGTCGGACGGATCCGGCTCCTCCCAGTCCGCGCCGAACTCGCGCATGATCTGCCCGAACTCGCTCATCATCGAGCGTGGCGCCGTCGTCCAGTACACCTTCGACGCCATCCCGGTCAGCGACAGCGCTGCCATCGTGATCCGGTTCGCCTGGATGTGATCGGGGTGGCCGTAGAACCCGTTCTCGTCGTAGGTCACGACGACATCGGGCTGATAACGCAGCATCAGTTCGGCCAGCCGAGCGGCTGCCTCATCCACGGGCGTACTCCAGAACGATCCTGCCGCGGTGTTTGCCGACCAGCCCATCATCCCGGAGTCGGTGTAGCCGAGCAGTTCAAGGTGACCGACCCCCAGGATTTCACAGCTCGCTTCGAGCTCGCCTCGACGCATCACGGCAACGGCAGCCGGATCATGCCCGGGGTCGCCCGGCTTGGCACCCCCCGGACCGTCACCGCAGCTACCGTCGGTGCACGTGACGAGCACCGTGCGGATGCCCTCCGCCGCATAACGCCCCAGGACACCCCCTGTTCCCGTAGCCTCGTCGTCCGGGTGGGCGTGCACTGCCATCAGCGTCAAAGGCCGGTCAGCCATGAATCCATCTCCTGGGGGTCAAGCGATCGGTGCCAGTCTGCGGCACAGCGGTATGTGACCGCCCGCAGCCCGCCGAGTCCGTCCGGTGTCCCGAAGGATCCGACCGGCCTGGGTTCACCCGCTGCTGTCCTTCAACTGATCATTTCAGAGCTGATCATTTCAGAGCGGGCCCTGGCCGGATAGACCGCTTCGGGAAGGGGGAGCCCGGGAGAGCGCCCTTCGGCCACCGCGCAAGAACGCTGCGGCCCGGCCGCGGGGAGGCGAGGATGCAATGAGGATTGCCGATCTTTCAGTGCGGCGAGCGGTTCCTCGTCAGCCTTCGCCGAAATCCTTGGCCTTGACGAAGCGGCGGTCCGTCGTCGACGGGCCATCCACCGTTCCATGCAGAATCCAGTAACCGCCGTCCTGCTTGTAGCCGCCGGTCATGCCGATCAGCAGGTCGTCGCGCCCGTCCGTGTCGAGATCGGTCAGGTGGAGGTCCCAGCCGAAGTCGTCGTCGTACCCCTGCGGGGGACGCTTGAGGCCGATCGAGGATCGGCCGATCCTCAGGGTGCGGGATGCGCTGAGGCCGCCCTTACTGCCGAGCAGCACCGCCACCGGGGCGCCCTTCAGGGAAAGGGCGGCGACGTCGTCGCGGCCGTCGCCGTTGCTGTCGCCGACGGCGACGCCGACACCCATCCGCAGCCCGAGCCCGCCGCCGGCCGACCTGCCCCGGCCCGGTCCCTTGCCGCTGCCGTACACAGCGAAGGGCTGATCGACGGTGTCGCCGTCGTCGCGCCGGGCGAGGATGTCGTCGCGGCCGTCGCCGTCGAAGTCACCGGTGGTGACGGGGGTGGCGCCCTGGCCGGTGATGCCGGGTACGTCTCCAGCGGGCTCGAGCCCCTTGGCGGTGCCCCGGTAGAACGCGGCGTCGAGGACGTCGTCCGGCATGTCCTCCTCGAAGCGCACATCCTCCTCGTCGTACTCGGCCTTGGTCACCAGATCGTCGCGGCCGTCGCCGTCGAAGTCACCGACGACGGTGTGCGCTATGGACGCCCAGCCGCCGTAGCCCACGTCGAGGGTCGAGGTGCTGCGCGGCGCGCCGCCATCACGGTTCAGCGGGCCGTGCAGGACGGTGACGTGCTGCGGCTTCAGGTCGGCATCGCCGCCCGGAGCGGCGAGGGTCAGCAGGTCGAGCGCGTCGTCGCCGTCGAAGTCCCCGGCGGCGGTGGCCGGGAGGACATCCGTGGGCAGCTTGGTGGCGCCCGCAGGACCGTCGGGGCCGCCCAGATGATGTGCTGCTCGAACATCGACTCCTCTCCGTGCCATACGAGTTGGCTTACGACGACGTCGGCGTGACCGTCGTCGTCCAGGTCACCGGTGAACTGCGTCGACTCGTCGTCAGCCCACGGCTAAGGAGTGTGCTGGGCTTGGGGCTCGACGTAGCGGTCCGTGAGGCGGGAGGCTGCGCCCGGCTTCGTGCCGCCGGGCGCAGCGAAGGCGATAAATCGGCTGTTGTGCCATGTGAGCGCGGCCTTCGGGTCTTCGTACCAGCTGTTGACGACCGCGTCGGCGTGCCCGTCGCCGTTGATGTCGTCCCGGTTGACCGGGGTGCGCCCCCGTTCGACAGGGGAAGGGGTCGGCCGCGCGGACTTGCGGTCGCCGTCGCCCGAACAATCCGTGAGCAGGAGAGCGGCCACGCAGAGAAGAGCCGGGGCGGCGCCGAGACACCGCGGCAGTGGAGACATGCGGCACAAGCCTGCCGTGCGAGGCTTACGGGCCGGTAACAGCCGAGTCATGATCGCGGCTCGATCGATATGCCGTGATGACCCCAGCAGTTCGACTCCGCAGTGCCGGGGCATCTGGCTCATCGAAGTGAGGCAGACGCCAGTGGCCCCATTGCCAGAGGCACTGGGCTGGGCACCTCGGCCAGACACTCCAGCAGGCCCGGGATCTCCCCGGGTGCGGCCCCGGGATGCTCGCGGAGTTGGTCAAAGGCAAGCGGGATCGGCGATGACGCGTCGGCAGGCACGGTTCATTCGCCGGCGGTGTCCTCGGCCTCCCAGCGAAGCAGGTCGCCTGGCTGGCACTTGAGCACTTCGCAGAGCGCGGCGAGCGTCGCAAAGCGCACCGCCTTGGCGCGGCCGTTCTTGAGTACCGCCAGGTTGGCGGGCGTGATCCCTACGCGGTCGGCGAGTTCGCCCACGGACATCTTCCGCCTGGCCAGCATCACGTCGATGTCGACGGCGATCGGCATCAGATCACCTCGTCCAACTCGGCCTGCATCTGCGCCGCTTCGACGTCGCGGGCGACGGCCTGGGCGAGCAGCATCCGCAGCACGAGCACGATGAGCGCGACTCCCAGGATGGCCACGCCAATCCCGCCCATGATGAGCGTGACGCCCGGGTCGTCCCGCTGGCCGGGCGCATTCAGGGCCGTGACCGCGAACCACACGAGAGCAGCCGCAACGATCGCGCCGATGATGACGTCCACGTACCGGAAGGCGGCGTGGGAGAACACGGTTCCGCGTCGCACCATCGTTACCAGTCGCCATACACAGACCAGGGCGACCTGGGCCGTCCCGATGCCCAGGATCGTGATCACGCGCAGCGGGGTCAGCGGGAGCGACCCGTCCTCCGGGTCGCTCCCGCTGACCAACGCCCACACCAACAATGCCTGTACGAACACGGTGCCGGTGAGCACCACCACGAGCACGGCGCGCAGCGCGCGCACTGTCAGCTTTCCCATGACCCATCCTCCCATCGAGCTACGATGGGAATCTATCGAATCTCGATAGATAGAGCAAGGGCTGGGCCGGAGGGTGGGCAGCGGTTTCGCGCGATCGAGGCCATGGAGCTTCATGCCGTCGGCCACGCACAGCTCGTCGCGGCGGTGGACCCGGCCGGGGAGACGCTGCGCCGCTGGGCCGACGTCATGGCGCACGCGCCACGCGAGCTGTCGACGGCGGTGATGCTGTCCTCGCAGGGCACCACCACCGCCGCGTTCATCACCGCAGTCGTGGCCTCGGACAGCCCGCCCGTCATCCGCGACGCCGTCGAACCGCTCCTCGGCATCGGCGACGTAAGGGCCCAGCAGGCCCACGTCGTCCCCTACACCGAGCTGCTCCCACCGCACCATCTGCACGCCAACACCGGCCAGATGCCCGCCGGCACGACCAACGGACTGCTCACTGACATGACCCCGGACGCCGCCCGCGCACTGGTCACGGCGTCGGCCGGCCCCGACCCGGTCCTGATCCAGCTGCGTTCACTCGGCGGCGCGACCCACGACCCTGCCCCCTGGGCCACCGCGTTCGCCCACCGCCACCAGAACACCCTCGTCATCGCCACGGCGTTCCTGCCGGACGCCCCCGCCACACTGGCCACCGCCTGGCGTCCCCTCGCCCCGCACACCGACGGCGCCTACGTGAACTTCGAGAGCGCCCCCGACGAGGCGACGTTCGCCCGCGCCTACCCGGGACCGACCCGCACCCGTGTCACCGACCTGTGGAAGCGCTACGACCCCGACGGCGTCCTACGCCATCAGCCGACCTGACTGCGCCGTCGGCCGACTCAATCTACCGACCATGAGCCCGCTGCACCCGCCGCGAGCGCCCGACCTCTCATCTCACCCTGTACTGGAGATACTTCATGGCCACGTTGCTGCACATCGACTCCTCTGTGTTCCCGGGCGGCGCCTCCGCGTCCCGCGCCGTGACGGAGACCTTCCGCACGACCTGGGAGGAGCAGCACCCGGAGGGCACGGTGATCTACCGCGACCTCTCCGTCGACCCCGTCCCGCACATCACCGCCCAAGCCCACACGGCCGGGTTCGCCGACCCGGACGCCCACACGCCCGAGCAGGCCGCCGCCTTCGCCGAACGCCTGGAGCTGATCGAGGAGTTGGAGCGTGCGGACGCGGTGCTGATCGGCGCGCCGATGTACAACTACACGATCCCCTCGACCCTCAAGGCCTGGCTGGACAACGTGATCCTCTTCGGCCGCACCTCGGGCGACAACCCCTCCGCCAAGGGCACCCCGGTCACCGTCGTCGCCAGCCGCGGCGGCTCCTACGCGCCCGGCACCCCGAAGGAGCCGTACGAGTATGTGCGGAACTACCTGACGGCGACCCTCGCCGGCATGCTCGCCCTCGACCTCGACTTCATCGTTCCGGAACTCACCATGGCCCCGCACCATCCGGCCATGGCCGAACTGGTGCCGCTGTTCGAAACCTCCCGCGACCGCGCCTTCCAGGACGCGGCCACCAAGGCCAAGGCCCTCGCCGAGCGCCTCGCCGCGTAAAACACGAGAACGCCGTGCGCGTCCCTGCCACCGGGACATCGCACGGCGTTCTGACCGGTCATCGCCGACCGCGGCTGCCGAAGCACAGGGCTGCTCCCCGCACGGTCGCGAGACGGGCCGGGCCGAACTCCCGGCCTTTCGGCCTGCTGCGCAGGTACTCGGGACGTCCGGTCGGCCTCTAATCAGTGCGGTTTCGTGATCTATCTAGTCGGTTCGTCGCCGGAGCGTCGTCGGTAGTGGCTGTGGCGGGCTGTCGCCTGGTGTTGTCGCCGCCAGTCGGACCGGTGCAGCAGCTCGGCCGCTGCGGGTCTGCTGTAGCGGTGCTGATGCGCGATCTAGATTTTTCGGAGTTCGGCGGTCTGAGGATGTCGAGAACGTGCCACCGGCTCCGTCCCAGGGTCATCGGCGGCCACCACCGGCCGCACGAGGAAGAAGGAGAAACCAGCATGGCGGTTCAGCGGATGGACAACGTCGGCATCGTCGTCGAGGACATGGATGCCGCCATCGCGTTCTTCGTGGCACTCGGTATGGAGCTGGAGGGCAGGGCGGAGGTCGAGGGCCTCGTCGCCGACCAGTGCACCGGACTCGACGGCGTCCGCTGTGACATCGCGATGGTCCGGACCCCGGACGGTCACAGCCGGCTCGAGCTGGCCAAGTACCGCAGCCCCGCAGTGATCAGCGCCGGGCCACGCAACCGGCCGCACAACATTCTGGGCACGCACCGCGTCATGTTCGCCGTCGACGACCTCGAGGACACCGTTGCCCGCCTGCGCCCTCACGGCGCCGAACTCGTCGGCGAGATCGCCCGGTTCGAGGACAGCTATCTGCTCTGCTACATCCGCGGCCCGGAGGGCATCATCGTCGGACTGGCCGAGCAACTGGGCTGAGAAGGAGGAACCGAACCACGCAGCCGAACGAGATCATCGAGGTTCTGAACCGCCCGATCAGCCAGGAGCTGCTGGCCCGTGACGTGACCCGCCTGTCGTACGTTGCCAAGGACGGACCCCCGTGCAACGTACAGATCGCAAGCGCAATCCCGTGGCTGTGTCACTTCCTGTGGGATCTGGGTCTCGTTGTGTGGAGCGTGACGCTGCGTGCCCGAAGTCGCGAGCGGTGTAGGGCTGTTGTCCGCGACACCGACCTTCTCCTCCACGGCCCCGTCGCCGCCATCCCCGTACCGCACCGCGCCCCGGGCACGCGGAAACTCCGGGGTCCGTGGCATTCGTGACAGGGCACCACGATCCGGATCAGGTCAGCTGCGGCGTGGATTGGATGCCATTGCGGCAGCGCGCCGGCCGGCACGGCGCTGCAAACTCTCCGAAGTGCGGCTGCCCTCGTGCGGTACGACGAGCTCACCGTCCAGCACAAGGCCTCACCGAGTCCGGAGGCGGAGTGGGAACCGGAGCGGGTCGAGCGGTGTACCAGAGATGACGGTGCATCGCGGGCCGGGTATACCGGTCGGATCGGGGGCTTCCTGTGAGGTGGCGCGGGGGTAAGTACAGGGGCAGTTGGGGCATCTTGGTCGCCGCCGTGCTGGCCGTGCTGGCCCTGGCGTCGGCATGCGTCGAGGCGGACAGGGGCAAGGACAGGGACCGGAGCGCGCAGGCGGCTGAGCGCGCCCACTCCTCAGGGGCGGCGACATCCCCCCGGATCCCGTCGGGGACCGATCTGCCCGGCAGTTCGGTCGCCGTCGACTTCGCGAGGGACGGCAGTGGCTTCGCGCTGCTCGCCGAGTGTGGGAAAACACGCTGCCAGCAGCGGGTCGCCGTGCTCGACAAGGGCGCTGATGCCTGGCGGCTCGAGCGTTCCCCGCTGGCGGACGTCACCGTGGAGCACGGCATCACGGCGACGCTCAGGGTGCTGGAACCCGGTCGCGCGCTGATCACGGAGGGCGTGTGGCCGCCGCCGGACCGGACCTGGTTCACGAGTGACGGGGGACGCCACTGGCGGCAGGGCTCCGCCGAGCCCTCGGGCACGGTCCCGGTGCTGCCCGAGGGCGGCACACTGTTCGAGGACTGCACACGGATGGACCAGGAGGGCAACAACTGCGAGCACTCCCGCGTCCTCACGGTCCTGCCCACCACGGGCGAGTTCCGGGCCCTGGCCACTCAGCCGCCACTGAAGCCCCCGGTCGTCCCGGCCGGGCAGACCGAGGACCTGGTCTTCGCTTCCGGCCGTGATCCGCGCTCTGGCCGTGTCGCGCTCGCCGTCAGCGAGGACGGGGGGCGCAGCTGGCGGTTGTCCCAGCCGACGGTAACCGGAGAGTCGGTCTGGGACCTGCGCGTGACCGGAGTCGGAAAAGTGCTCTACGCGGCAGAGCCGGGCGAGCTGCCCGACGAGGAGAACGTGAAGAACGGCCTGCTCGCCCTCTACCGCAGCACGGACGGCGGCGGCACCTGGGAGCGGGTCTGGGAGCACCGCAAGGGCGTGGATCCGCGCTCCCTGCTCGGCACGCCGGTCGCCGCCGCCGACGGCAGCCTGACGATCCACAGTGAGGACGGCGTCTGGCGCAGTACGGACGGAGGCCGGTCCTTCGCACGCCACCGAAACTCCGGAGGGATGTCGGGCTGGGCGACCACGACCGCGCTCGGTTATCTGTGGGGCGACAGCTTCGGCGTCGGGAGCTGGCGCCTATCCACCGACGGCGTCCAGTGGACACGGTTCGAACTGGGCAACGGGACCTGAGCGTGGTGTTTAACCTCGGCTGTTCACCTGACCCGCTGATCTTGGTTCATTCCTGGGACAGCGGGCGGCCGTTCTTCACGCTTCGAGGTGTCGAGCAACGTCGCGTGAAGGAACGGCCTCTGGTGAAAAGTCTCGCCGCTGAACAGACCGCTGACGCCGCGTTGGGCGTCTTGTCCCACTTTCGTGTCGAGTTCTACGACTGCCTCTACACACGGGCGGATGCGCTCTTCGAGCTCACCGACGCAGTGCTGTGCTCGGACGGCCCGGTGACGTCGCTGGTCGAGTTGACGCTCACGGCCGAGCACCGGCGCGGGCACGGGGCGATGTACGACGCGGTCAATCACGGCTGGCTGGAGCCGCGCAGCCTGCGCAGGCTGCTGGCCTCCACGCCGCTGCCGCGTGCCTCCGACGGGCGGATCGTCCTTGCCGTCGACGTAAGCAACTGGCTGCGTCCCGACGCCCCCACCAGCCCGGAGCTGCTGTTCTGCCACGTCTACGGACGAGGCCGCAGCGCGGATCAGTTCATCCCCGGCTGGCCCTACTCCTTCGTCGCCGCGCTGGAGAGGGGACGCACGTCCTGGACGGCCGTGCCGGACGCGATCCGGCTCGGGCCGGCCGACGACGCCACCGCGGTGACCGCCATCCAGTTGCGCGAGGTGGTCACCCGGCTGGTGCATGCCGGGCAGTGGCGGCCGGGCGACGCGGACATCCTCGTCGTCATGGACACTGGCTACGACGTCACCCGCCTCGCCTACGTCCTGGCCGACCTGCCCGTCCGAAGTAGACCGCGTCGCCGCTGAACGTCGCGTCGCCGAAGTTGACCATGCCGTGGAAGTGGCTGTGTGAGAAGTCGCCGACGTCGAAGAGTGGCGAGACGGTGGTCACCCGCAGGGAGTCACCGGCTTCGTGGCGCAGACCTTCGCAGATGGCACTGGGTGCCGGACGCGATGCGTCCGGCACCCAGAACGGAGCACTACCGACGAGACGCGGCTCGGCCTCGCCGGTACAGGATGGCGCCGCCCATCAGCAGGAACGCGGCGACGACTGAAGCCACGAACGCCTGCTCCCCAGCCCCCGTGTCGGGGAGGGAGGGCGGCTCCGTCGCGGGTGAGGCGGGCGGCTTTGTCGAGGGCTCGGGGTGTGGCTTTGTCGGGGGCTCGGGATGCGGGGCGGTCGGCGGCGCCGACGTGGGCGGCTTTGTCGCCGGCGGTGCGGTGGAGGGCTGTGTCGACGGCGTATCGCCGTAACCTTCCGGCGTGTTCGAGTCGTCGCCATAGCCGCCGTCGTCGCCGTAGCCGCTTTCGACGTTCTCGTCGCCATAGCCACCTTGATCAGTGGCGGGCGAGGACGGCTTTGTCGCCGGCGGTGTGGTGGAGGGCTGTGTCGACGGCGTATCGCCGTAACCTTCCGGCGTGTTCGAGTCGTCGCCATAGCCGCCGTCGTCGCCGTAGCCGCTTTCGACGTTC
>NZ_JBIAHS010000003.1:0-85393 GCF_042870755.1 Streptomyces sp. NPDC006365 | reverse complement strand
GACGTTCTCGTCGCCATAGCCACCTTGATCAGTGGCGGGCGAGGACGGCTTTGTCGCCGGCGGTGCGGTGGAGGGCTGTGTCGACGGCGTATCGCCGTAACCTTCCGGCGTGTCCGAGTCGCCGCCATAGCCGCCGTCGTCCCCGAGCTCGCGGTCATCGCCAGAGGCGGAGCCGTGGGGAGCACCGTGCGATCCCTGCGTGCTCGCACGACTAGTGTTCACGGGAACCTCGGCGAGCGAATCCGCCAACGCCGGAATGCCATACAGGGGCACGATGCCCGTCGCGGCGACGGCCAGGACCAATCCCCTGCTCAGTTTCTGTCGCAATCTCGTCGTCTTCCTGCTCGTAGATAGGGCAAAAGCCGCCCGGAGTCGAAGGAACTGGTCCAGGACCGGACCGGGCCACAGCCCGTCGGCCGGTGCACTGACAACGGCTGATCGCTGCCGGACCGGCAGGTGCTGTGCGGGATCTGTACGTGTTGTACGCCGGGGATCGAGTGGGAACGCATGCCGCAGGAGTTGGGCCTCGGGTCGTGCATCACATGCCCGCGCCGGCTGCAGGGTTCCTCGTCAGCTCTTTCCCCTTCTCTTACGGTTCTGTCTCGTAATGGCTTCCCTTCTCCCATAGCCCGCCCTCCGCTTGATCTTCTGGCTGGTCCAGTGATGGGATCCGGTGAAGTGCCAGTACCGGCAGGACGTGCAGCGGTAGATACGGTTCGGGATTTTCTCCAGCAGTGGCTGCTCGACCAGCCAGAACCTCGCCTCGAATTCAGCACGGAACGCGCTTTACTGTCTCAGAGCATCGCGGCAAGATGATCATATCAGCCACGTTCCCTACGAGGCGCTATTAGAATCACATTTTCTCTTCACCAGAAGGGGGTAACCTGATAGTGCATCAGCAGGAATACCATCAAGCAGGTGACGCCCTTACGGATGAGTGATCGTCTGCTTTCATCCGCATGACGCCGGGCAGCGACTGACATGAATTGCGCTGATCGGGTGATGGTCCCGCACTTGGTCCGTGGCGCCCCCATTGGAGGAGCTGATTTAACGGGGTTTCAGGTTCGCTCGTTCGGCCGCTGCCTGCTCGGCGTGGTGCTTCTCCTCGGACTCGACAGGGCTGAGGAGGCCGAGCCGCTTCTCGATGCGCCGGCTGTTATAGAAGCCGTCGATGTACTCGAAGAGCGCGAGGTTGGTGGCCTCGGCGTGGGTGGCGAAGACGTGGCCGCGGACGCACTCGGTTTGGACCAGCATCCACAAATTCTCGGCGAGGGCGTTGACATTCACCGCGAATGCGCTCGTTCCCCGCGTTGACGATGGATGTGTGCGGTTGATCATCCGTTTCATCCCCGGTGCGGTGAGGCTTTCGAGTTCCTCGAGCGGCTTACTCAGGTTGAACTCGCGGAGCCTGGTAGCCCGTGACGGTTCTTGATCGTTGCGGTACGACGTCGTCATGCGGTACGCGCATGGGGGCGGGCTGACGCCCAAGCAGCAGGAAAGACGGGAGCGGTTGCGCCTTGAGGCGGCCGAGCGGTTCGCTCGCGGTGAGAGGACCGAGGCCGTTGCGAGGGAGCTTCGGGTGACCTCGCGGTCGGTGCGACGTTGGCGGCGGGAGTGGGAGCAAGGCGGCGTTGACGCCCTGCTCTCGAAGGGGCCGGCCTCGGTGGAACGTCTGAGCCGGTCCCAGTGGGAGCGGCTGGAGCGGGAGTTGAAGCGGGGCCCGCTCGCGCACGGCTGGGACGACGAGTTCCAGGGGTGGACGCTGAAGCGGGTCAAGCTGCTGATCGGGCGGATGTTCCACGTCGGGTACACGATCCAGGGCGTGTGGAAGCTGTTGCGGCGGCACGGCTGGTCCGCGCAGGTACCCCTGCGGCGGGCGATCGAACGCAACGACGAGGCGATCGAGGTGTGGAAGGCCGAGGTGTGGCCGCAGGTAAAAGGACCGCGGCGGACCTGGGCGCCCACATCTGCTTCGAGGACGAGGCAGGCCAGGGGCTGAGGCCGCCGAAGGGACACACCTGGGCACCGCGCGGAGCCCGGCCGGTGGTGCAGGTGCGCGGCCGCAACCGGGGACGGGTCAACATCGCCGGCGTGGTCTGCTACCGGGCCGGGCCCCGTTCCCGGTTCTTCTTCAAGCTGCACATCTGGCACGGACGCCGGGGCGGGCCGAAGGCGTTCTCCTGGCGCCAGTACCGCGATCTGATCGTCATGACCCATCTGCAGCTCGGCACCCCGGTGGTGTGGTGCAGGGACAACCTGAACGTGCACCTGGTCAAGGAGCTGGCCGACTTCGCCGAGGAGCACCAGGACTGGTTACAGATCTTCCAGCTGCCCTCCTCCGCTCCCGAGCTGAACCCGGCCGAGGGGATCTGGTCGCTCCTCAAGCGGCATCTGGCCGGCTTCGCCGCCGCCGACCTCCCACACCTCACCCGCGTCATCAAGCGGAAGCTCAAGAAGATCCAGTACCGGCCTCACCTGGTCGACGGCTGTCTACCACCCACTGGTCTGACCATGGACGACGACGCGATCAGATCATCGGACTCCGCGAGTTCAACCTGAGTAACCATCAGGTCGTCATCGACGTCGCCCCCCCGACTCATCGTCGTAGTCGGCCGGCCTCTGCCGGGCAACCGCAGCGACTGCAAGGCATGGGAGGAATTCGAGGCAAAGGCCGCAGTCGGCAACACCCTGACGATCGCCGACGGCGGCTATCCGGGCACCGAACTCGTGATGCCCCACCGCTGCCGCGCTGGCGAAGAACTATCCGACTGGAAGAAGGAACATAACCGCTCGCAGAAACACGTCCGTGCCCGCGTCGAGCACACCTTTGCCCGAATGAAGACCTGGAAGATCCTGCGGGACTGCCGCCTGAAGGGCAACGGCGTGCACCACGCCATGCTCGGCATCGCCCGGCTGCACAACCTCGCCCTCACGAGGTGACTCCCGCCCCATGCGAGATCAGAGAGGTCCAAGGGAAGCAACCTCCCACCTCGCCTGCTCGAAGGAGCCTCAGTCGATGCAGAACTCGTTGCCCTCGATGTCCAGCATCGGGATGCAGGCATCGTTGCCGTCGTACAACGTCTGCACGTGTACTGCGCCGAGCGGCTCCAGACGCGCGCGTTCAGCCTCAAGCGCGGCGAGACGCTCTTCACCCACGAGTCCGGTGCCGACCCGTACATCAAGATGCACCCGGTTCTTGACAGCCTTCCCCTCGGGGACACGCTGGAAGAACAGTCGCGGGCCCACCCCTGAGGGATCTATACAGGCGAACCATGAATCCCGCTGCTCAGGGGGCTGCGAACGCTTGAAATCGTCCCAAGTCGCAAACCCTTCCGGTGGCGGCGGTACGACGTACCCCAACACCTCGCACCAGAAGCGAGCGAGGCGCTCAGGTTCCGCGCAGTCAAAGGTGACTTGGAACTGCTTGATCGATGACATCGGCGCACCCTACCAAGGGACGCTGGTCCTCATTTTTCCAGGCGGACCTGCATGCTGTCGAAGCATGGGGCCGCACCGTGACACTGCTGACGTACAAGGCCGGCCGATACGGCGGCACCCTGGTCAAGGTTCCCGCTTCCGCGTGCGGCTTCATCACGCCCGGAAGCCGGGAGGACCAGGCCACGTTCGTATGCAAAAGCGCGGACTGCGGATGGTCGGGCAACGCCGACCACAACGCGGCCCGGAATATCTTGCACCTGTACCGGATCGGCCACACCGTGGTTATCCCGGCTGCTGGGAGAGCAGTCGTCAGGTGCACTCGTGGCGTCAAGCCCGCTGCTGCAAAGTAAGCGGGAATCTCCCTCCTGAGCTTGCGAAGGGGGAAGGGCACTTCAACGGATCGAATGCCTGGCCGAGGATGAATCCGCCCTCACAGCCGGCGAACACGTCAGCAGACCGGCGGCCGACGCCTACCGCAGCCGCGTTGCCGCCGCGAGCCGCGAGTTCACCGGCCGCGTTCTCACGAGCGAGCGGCAGGCCACGGACATGATCGGCAACCCGCTTCTGCAGATCCACCACGGCGACGGGTGGACCTGCGTTCTCAACCCCGCGACCGCCGCCTGCCAACTCAGAGGGGACGCGGACGACCCGATGGTAACGCCGGACACCGACGACTTCCCGGCGGTGGGTGGGCGTCGTTGAGTTACTCGCGGATCTGAGCGTTCACTGTGGGGTGCGCGTCAGGGTGTCCGAGCCCAGGCTCGCGAGCAGGTGCAGCCCGTCCTCGGCGGGGCTGCCGGGGGTCGCGGACAGCACCAGTAGCTCCATGCCTGATTCGTCCGGTAGTGCGAAGTTCTCCTGGTGCAGTTCCAGCAGTCCGACCAGCGGGTGCCGGTAAGCCTTGCGTCCGTGGGCGCGGGCGCGCACGTCCGCGCGGGCCCAGAGGCGGCGGAAGCGCTCACTGCCCATCGCCAGCTCGCCGATGAGCGAGGCGAGGCGGGGGTCGTCGGGGTACTTGCCGGCGGCCAGGCGCAGGTGCCCGACCACGTCGAGGGTGCATTTCTCCCAGTCCGCGTAAAAGCCGCGCTCGGCCTCCTCGAGGAAGATGTGCCGGGCGGTGTTGAGGCCTGGCATCGGCCGGCCGTAGAGGAGTCCGGCCAGGCGGTGTTGAGGCCTGGCATCGGCCGGCCGTAGAGGAGTCCGGCCAGGCGGTTTCCGGCGAGCACGTCCAGGCGGTGGTCCATGATCAGCGCGGGTGCGTCGGCGACCAGGTCTAGGGCGCGCAGCAGCTCTGGCCGGACCCGCCCGCCGGGCGCCTTGGCGCGGCGGCGGCGCTGCCGGGCGAGCCGGTAGAGGTGCCCGCTTTCGGTCTCGTCGAGGCCGAGGACGCGGGCGAGCGCGTCGAGGACCTGCTCGGAGGGCTGGGTCGCGCGGCCCTGCTCCAGGCGTACGTAGTAGTCGACGCTGACTCCGGACAGGTGCGCGACCTCTTCGCGGCGCAGCCCTTCGACCCGGCGGCGGCTGTCGGTGGGGATGCCGACGGCGGCCGGGTCGACCCGGGAACGCCGGGTCCGCAGGAAGCCCGCAAGATCGTCCATGCCCCCAGTATCGCCTCGGCGGCGCGCGTGAAGGTGGTCCTGCCGGTACCAGGAAGTCCCGTCCGACGGAAGAGGCGCCCCTGAACGCCAGGCGCCGCGGCGCCCAGAATCGAAGGCACCCGATCCGAAGGAGTCCCCATGAAGACGCTGATCGTCTACGCCCACCCGGAGCCGAAGTCGCTCAACAGCTCGCTGAAGGACCTCGCGGTGTCCACATTGGAGACCGCCGGGCACGAGGTACGGGTGAGCGATCTGTACGCGATGAACTGGAAGGCGGTCGTGGACGCCGCGGACTACGGCCCCGACGCCTCAAGTCCGCTGAAGGTCGCCCTGGATTCTGGTCGGGCCTTCGACGCCGGGACGCTCACCGGGGACGTCCTCGCCGAGCAGGAGAAGTTGCTGTGGGCCGACACGGTCATCTTCCAGTTCCCGCTGTGGTGGTACACAATGCCCGCGATCCTCAAAGGCTGGGTGGACCGGGTGTTCACCTATCACTTCGCGTACGGCGTCGGCGAGCACAGCGACACCAGGTACGGCGAGCGCTTCGGCGAAGGCACCCTCGCGGGCAGGAAGGCTCTGCTGTCGGTGACCGCCGGCGGCCCAGAGTCGCATTACGCCGCTCGCGGGATCAACGGCCCCATCGACGATCTGCTGTTCCCGATCCACCACGGCATCCTCTACTACCCAGGCGTCGAGGTGCTGCCGCCGTTCGTGCTGTACGGCACCGACCGGATGACCGGCGAGGACTACCCGGACGTCGCCAAGGCCTGGGAGCGGCGCCTGCTCACCCTGGATTCGACAGAGCCGATCGCGTTCCGGCGGCAGAACTTCGGTGACTACGAGGTCCCCTCGCTGCACCTGAAGGAGGGACTGGAGCCCGCGGGCCGCACGGGTTTCGGGCTGCACGTGCGCGGCTAACCGCCGGCGATGGACAGGACGAGCTGGGGCGCGAACCCAAGGAGCAGCCCGAGGGCCGTGGCGGCGGTGAGGGTGAGTGCCGCCGGCCCGGGGTGTGCGGGCGGGTTCCTCGGGCGCGCGATGGGCACCACGCGCGGGACGCCGATTGCTCCGCCCGTCTCCTCCGGCCCTGCCTCGCCGCTTACGGCACGTCCCGCGTCGGCTCGGTGGTGCGGGACGGGGCGCGGGTGCCGGTCAGCCTGGTGACGCCGATCCGGACGCCGGCCGTGAGCAGTCGGCGGCAGGCGCGGACTACGTCCGGGCCGATGCTGGAGACCGCCGCCCCGGCTCCATTCGGAGCCGGGGCGGTTTCTCATCGTGTGCGGTCAGGACCGGGGAGGGTTGCGGCACAGGCAGAACGGATGTCCGGCCGGGTCGATGTAGACCTGCCAGCCGTAGCCGGACTCGCCGACGAAGCTCTTTTGGAGGGTGGCGCCCAGCTTGATCACCCGGCGCTGCTCAGGCTCGAACTCGTCCACTTCGAAGTCGAGGTGAAACTGCTGCGGATGCTCCTGTCCCGGCCAGCCGGGCCGCTGGTAGTTCTCCACCCGCTGAAACGACAGCTCGACGCCGTCGTTGCGCAGGTTGACCCAGTCCTTCTGGCTGATGTCGGTGTTGATCTCCCAGCCCAGCAGCTCAGCGTAGAACTTGGCCAGCTTCCAGGGGTCGGGGCAGTCGAGAATGACATCGGTGAACGTCAGCATCCGATCATCATAAATCGCGGCGCTTGACGCCCGCGATGCATTAGTCGGTGCACCCCAGGGCTTAGTTCGGAGAAGTCGATATCCCGATCACCCGCCGCCGCGCGACGAGGCCGGCCGACGAGTACCGCGCCGTCACCCCGGAAGCATGGACGAATTCCTCAGCCACTTCGAACGCAGGAAACTCGCACTCGGGAATGTGGGCGGGCCTACGGAACGGATTGCCGCCACGAACACCCTTGCGTAAGCTGCCCTGTTCTCGTCTTGAACCCCATTGAACGACCCATCGCCCCGAAAAGATCCGGCACAACCTGAGCGATCGGATCGCCGAAGCCGAACACGAAGGCTGGTTCGGCGAAGCCGAAGGTCTCCGAGTCAGCCTCGCGGCTGCGGAGATCGCGCAACTCGATGCTCGGGCGGCGGGCAAGTCCCCTGTCTTCCTGGGGATTCCTGTAATCGACCAGATCTTCAGGCCGCACGAGCTGACGGTTCGTTTCGTCCGATCACCGCAATCAGCCCCACAGACTCGAGGCGGGTTACTGATCAGGGGGACCTACTTGGTCGGCTTACCGTGCCGAGCATCTGTGGGCGCTAATCGACCGGGGGAGCGCCAGCCTTCGATCGCCGTCGTGATCAAGACTGGGCAGTGCGATCTTCGTCATCCAGTTCGTGCGCGATGGCCGCGGCATCAAGGCCTTGATGGCCGCCGCAGAGCCGGCACCGCTTCAGCAGGGCGCGGGCAAGGTCTCGGGCCGGTGGGACGGCTACATGTACCTGCCCAGCGACCTGAACCCGCAGGACCTGCTCGACAGCAGGTACGGCGCCCCGTGCACCCTCGTCCTCGAGGGCTTCACCGATCCGACATGCTCGACTCGCTCGCCGGCTGGGGCATGAGGCCGCCGGTCGTGGTGGCCGACGCCGCCTACGGCACCGTTCCGGGGGACTGGCACCACCACGTCCCCCTCGTGACCGCCGCCCACGCCTTCCTCACCGAACAGCGCCTGCATGCGGGCTGGCCTGTGGTATGCCTTGCTTACGACCTGGGGAGCGATTACCGGTGACGGTTGGTGGGTCAGGGCCGCGAGACGTTGAGCGGCAGATCTCGGTGGAAGACGGCCATAGCCTGGCCGGGGCCGTTGTAGTCGTCGACGATCTTCGTATCGAAGCCGAGGCTGCGATGGAAGGCGATTGAGCCTGTGTTCTCGATTGACGTGATCGCCTTCAACTTCCGTGCACCGTGACGTTCCGCTGCTTCAGCGAACGCCGCGTACAGACGACGCCCGAGACCGGTGCCACGGGCGTCGTCCCGCGTGGCGATCAGATGCACGTACCCGGTGCCGTCTGGGGTGACGAACCCGAAGATGTACCCACGGATTCCGTCCTCGGCCCGGGCAACCAAGCACGTGGAACCGAACTCCTGCACCAGGGCCAGAAGGTGCAGCGACCGAAGGTCGCGTTCGCCCCAGCCACATGGGGATCGTCGCACTTCACATGCTCACCATCGGCATGGCCATAGAGTGATGCGCCATGCGAAGCCTGGCCGGTCTGCCGAAGGCCCATCTCCATTTGCATCTCGAGGGCGCGATGCGCCCTGCCACCCTCGCGGAACTGGCCGGTGAGCATGACGAACAACCGCCGGACCTGCGCGGCGACTTCGCGTCGTTCGAGGACTTCATGCCCTTGTACCGTGTCGCCGCGCGGCTGGTCCGCGAGGGCCCACGGGAGAACCTGCTGCGGCTGGTGCGGGAGGTAGTCGAGGACGCCGCCGCGGACGGAGCGGTATGGATCGAGCCACACGTGAACCCCCTGACTTATGAGGCCGATCCGCACGCCGCGCTCGACGTGTTGGACGCGGTGATCGACGAAGGCCGCCGAACAGCTGCCCGGCTGGGCATCGGCTTCGGCGTCGTGGTGTTCGCCCGGCGTAACGCCGATCCTTCCGAGGGCATCGAGACCGCCCGGCTCGCGGCCCGCCGGGCAGACAACGGGGTGGTCGCCTTCGGCCTTGCCGGGGACGAGGCCCGATATCCTCCGGAGCCGTTCGCCAGGGCCTTTGCCATCGCGCGGGACGCCGGGCTGATCTCCGCCCCGCACGCAGGCGAACTCGCCGGCCCGGCCAGCGTACGCGCCGCACTCGACGTCCTCAGCGCGCGACGCATCGCCCACGGCGTACGAGCGGTGGAGGACCCGGCACTCCTCACCCGCCTGGCTGCGGAAGGCGTAGTCCTCGACGTCTGCCCCACCTCAAACGTCGTCCTCGGAGTCGTGAAGTCCCTGTCCGCCCACCCCCTCCCACTGCTGCTGCAAGCCGGCATCCGCTGCACCCTCAACGCCGACGACCCCCTCCTGTTCGGCCCCGGCTTGCTGGAGGAGTACGAAACGGCACGCGCCGCCTTCGCCCTCAGCGACCACCAACTCGCCGCGATAGCCCGCACATCGATCGAGTCCTCCGGTGCCCCGTCCACCATCGTGGACCAAGCCATCACACTCATCCGCGACTGGCTGAACAACCCTGACCGTGCGAATACACCTGAGGGCCAAGAGGCGCTACGACTGACGCGCCCGTAAGCAGCCATCGGAACAAGCGGCCCGAGATTGCGCGACAACCTTTAGTGAGCTGGTCCGGACTATGTTCATTTCAGGTGCTTCCTTTTCCTCTGGCTCAGCCCCGCACCGCAGCTTGCCGACCTGGGGCGAATTCCGCGCCTCCTTTCGGTCTGGGCCGAACCCGGTGGTGGAGGCCCGACGATGCGGCCGTGTGGGGCGGGCGGCGGTCGGTGTCCGCTGCATTTGCCGGTGCTCGTCTTTCGGCCACATCCCGCCACATTGAGGCAAAGTCGCGTCCACGCTCGCCCGCCTGTCGCCGGAGCGGCTGGTCAGCAGCTACCGGGGAAGACCGCCACCCATGCGCCCGGTCTGCGGGCCCGCAGACGTCTTCGTGTACGCCGCCACCTGGCATGGTTCGCGCCGCGCCGACGGCGTCGGCCGCCCTGGACCCGGGCACAGCCATCTGGACGTGGGCGGCGGTGCGGGCATGGTCGTCTGGGCGGCCGACACGACCTGGCACGATCGGCGGGGGAGCGCCACCGGGAGGCCACCGTCGTGGACAGGGCTGGGCCTGCCTCCCTCGGGGATGCGAGCCGGCCGGGCATCCGGCTCGGTCGTGATACGGCAGCCCCCGTTCGCCCCTGTGAGCTCCTGGTCGTTCCTCAGCGTGCCAGTGCCGGGGGCAGTTGCGAGCACGCTTGCGTCCCAGGCCGAGAAGCTCTCTTGGCCGGGGAACGGGTCGGCCATGCTCAGCGGGACGGGCCGCGCTCCCAGCCGGGGGCGGCCATGGCGGCGGCCGCGGTCTCCCGCATGGCTTGTACGCCAGGGCGGTGGCGGTGCTGGGCCAGCCAGCCGAGGGCTGACACCGACGGGGACAGATCCACCACGTCGAGGTAGCGGACCCCCGGGCGGGGGAACAAGTCCCGGGCTGCCGCAGGCAGGAAGCACATTCCCTCGCCTCGGGCCACCGCGAGCAATAGCCCTTCCATGTCGGAGACGACGGGGCCGTAGCGCACGCGTGTGCCGTCCGGGCGCGGGTCCACCGCCCAGAAATCCCACCATTGCCGGGGCACCTCCGGGGGGACGTCCACGAAGGCGCGGTCGGTGAGGTCGGAGAGGGAGACTTCGGCCCGGTTCGCCAGGGGGTCGGTGGCCGGCAGGCAGGCGACGCGGGGTTCGGTGGCCAGTTCCAGCAGCTCGATGGTCGGCGGCACCGGCGGCCGGAGGAAGGCGACATCGATGTCGCCGGAGAGCAACTGCGCCAGGTGCTCGGTGAAGTTGAGAGTGCGGATCTCGACGGTGATGCGGGGGTGGTGGGCGTGGAGGTGCTCAAGGATCGCGTGGGTGTAGGGCATCGCCGCCTCCGCGCCGATCGTCCCGACCACCACATGCCCGGCGAGGGTACGAGCCCACTGGTCGGCGCGAACGCGCAGCTGGCCCATCGCCTCCACGGTGGCACGCGCCTCCACCGTCAGGGCACGGCCCGCATCTGTGAGGAACACCGTGCGACTGTCCCGCGAGAACAGGTCGACGCCCAGCCGCCTTTCCAGGTCCTGTATCTGACGGCTCAGCGCCGACTGGGTCATGTGCAGCCGCGCCGCCGCCCTGCCGAAGTGCAGCTCCTCGCTCAGCACCAGGAACAACCGCAGCTGATGGATGCTCGGCTCCGCTTGTCCCACCGAATCAGGCACAGCAGACATCCTCCACCTGCGGCCATAGTGACCACTGCATCGATCATGCGGATTTTCTCATCACTCGCCTCCCTGACAAACACGATCTCCCCGTATGACTCTGTGGGGGCCGCTCCGCCGACCGGGTTGACCACCGAGACGGGCAGAGTGGTCGCAGCTGTGGACCGAGGGGGGACGGAATGAAGACACGCCTGTTTTCTGGTGTGAACCGTGTGCTGCCCGCCGGCTTTCTTCCGGCCGACGGCGTTTGCGCCATCGTCGCGTCGGTGCCCTTGTTCCTGCCGGCCTTGCCGTCGGGCCATGATGACTGCGCCAAGGGCGACCCGGCGATAAGGCTGGTACGAACGCCGCCCAGCACCCGCGCACACCCGGCTCTTCACCAGCAAGGGCCCCTGGGCGGGCGGGACCGGAGACGACGTCCCGCCGGAGTGACGGCCGCTGCCGGACCGCACGGCCCGTAACTTCCGCTCTCGCGAGTCCGCACCGGCGGTCCATCGCCACGCCCACCACACAGGCGGCGAACACCGCTGTCCACGCAATCCGTTCCTTACGGCGACGGGCAGCCCGCGCCACCCAGAACACACCGGCCGGAAAACGTATCCCAACAGCGACCAACACACGGGGAGACAAGGTGCTGCGCATTCATTTCACGGACGGGGACCTGGCCCGCGTCCATCTGGCCCGGGAGCCGGATCCGGTCTGGGAAACCTTGCTGGGCCTGCACCAGCTGACCGCGCCACGTCGCGGTCTGCCGGTCTTCGCCCCCTGGCGGCGCAGCGCCCTCGCCAGGCTGGCCGAGGATCACCTGGCGGGCCCGGTCCGGATGCTCTCCGCCCTGGCACCCGCTTCGGCGGGCTACTGGCCAGACTTCCTGACCCCCGGCGCCTCGGCCGACGGCCTGGAAACCGCGCTGGAGGCATTGCAAGCCACCCCCCAGCTGCAGCTACGCCAGGAGATGAACCGGCTGGCCGGTACCCACCCGCTACCGCGCTGGGCACACCGTCTGGCCCGGGGCGAACGGAACCGGATGGAGGAGGTCGCGACGGCATTCCGGCTGGTGCACCGCACGATCATCACGCCTGACTGGACCGGGACGGCCAGGACCACCGAGGCCGACCGGGCCCTGCGGACACGCATCCTGCTCGATCGCGGCGTCCACGGACTGCTGGACTCCTTCCGCCCCCTGATGGACTGGCGGCCGCCCGTGCTGCACGTGCGCTACCCGGAGGACCGGGACGTCCACCTCGGCGGACGCGGCATGCGACTGATCCCCTCGCACTTCTGCTGGAACACTCCGATCGCCCTGGCCGATCCCACCCTGCCGCAAGTCCTGGCCTACCCCGTCGCCCACCCCCCGGCCTGGGCACCGGCGGTCACCCGCGACCGCCGCCCCGAGGCTCTGGCCACCCTGCTCGGCCGGACCCGCGCACGCGTGTTGGCCGCCATGGACACCACCGCCACCACCGGAGAACTCGCCCAACGCCTGAATATCTCTGCCCCCTCGGCGAGCGAACACATCGCTGCCCTCAGAGAGGCCAACCTCACGCACAGCCAACGCGCCGGCGCCCAGGTCATACACACCCTCACCCCCTTGGGCACCGCCCTTCTCCAGGGCGAACTCCCACCTCACGCCCCGGCCGGTTAAGAGGTCGCTTTTCCCGATGTTTCATCCCGGAATCGCTGTTTGGTCCCGGGATGCCGGATCGTGCCAGGAGACGGTCGCCTCGCCGATGAGGCAACGGGCCATCAGGTCGGACAGCAGCCCCACCACCAGATCCCGGCGCAGTTCCGGCACCGTCCCCCACGGACCGCTCTGGGGAGCTCAGCGCGGACGTCTTCGCACACCGCGACTCACCGTCCTCAACGACCCCAGCCTGCCGCTCCAGCAGCCGACACACGACGGCAGCAGCGTCCAGCAAGCCATCAACCCCGATGACCGGGACATTCCCTGCCGTCAACTCGTCTATGTGTGCAGTACGGCTTGCTCCTTGAACGCTGCATAAACCGGCTCAAAGGCTTCCGTGGAATCGCCACCCGATACGAGAAGACCGCCACCTCCTACGAAGCAGCCGTCACACTCGCGTCATTCCTGCTCTGGGCAAGATCGGTTTGAAGACGGACCCTAGAGGTCCACTCGGTGGTGAAGGTCCTCGGTCGGTGCTCCCGCACCTCCGGGGACCGTTCCATACACGATCGCGTACGGAGTGTGATGCCGCGGTCACCGTACGGCACCGATCGCGTAACCCGCCACATCGCGCAGCAAATCCTGCACAACCCCGCCTCCACGAACGGCGCTTCGGGCGTCGGCGCCGACTTCTGCTTCAACGGCCAGGTCAACGCGCACTCCCGCGACGCATACGGCGTCGAAGTGGACGCTGACGTGACGGAGGCCGCGGCCGGCGGCTGAAATCCTGCCCAGGAAGCCCTTCCGATTGCTGTTGACAACCACCCGCGCACCCCTCCATCATCATTCCACTAATCGAGTAGTGAAATGGTGGTGGTAATCGTGGAGTTCCGCATCAACAGGCGGAACGGAGTCCCCGCCTTCCAGCAGATCGTGCAGCAGACCAAGCAGGCCCTGCGGCTGGGCGTACTGGTGCCGGGCGACCGGCTGCCGACCGCCAAGGACGTCGCCGAGGTCAGCGCGGTCAACCCGAACACCACCCTCAAGGCGTACCGCGAGCTGGAGCGTGAGGGCCTGGTCGAACCGCGACCCGGCCAGGGCACGTTCGTACGCCGCACACTGGCCCGCCCCTCGGCAAGTACCGACTCACCGCTGTACGGGGAGCTGGTGGCGTGGGTGTCCCGGGCGGCCGAGGCGGGTCTGGAGCAGGAGGACGTGGCCGCGTTGGTCGCCTCGGCCATGGAGAAGCAGTACGCCGCCGGTAGTGAGACGGCGGCCACGACAACTAGGAGCACTGGTGAGTGACGGTATGTACGCGGGGGAGTCGGCACTTGAGGCGCACGGCCTGGGGATGCGCTACCGGCGGGGATGGGCACTGAAGGACTGTTCCTTCCGGCTCCCGGCGGGACGGATCTGCGGGCTGGTCGGCCCCAACGGGGCGGGCAAGACCACGCTGCTGAGCATCATGGCCCACGTCCTGGAGCCGACACAGGGCACGCTCAGCGTGTTAGGCGCGGCACCGGGCTCGGTGGACTCGGGGCGCACCTCGTTCCTCGCCCAGGAGAAGCCCCTGTTCCGCCGGTTCACCGTGGCCGAGACCCTGCGGCTGGGGCAGGAACTGAACCCCGGCTGGGACCAGCGCGCCGCCGAGGACATCGTCCGCGCGGGCAATGTGCCCTTCGACGCGAAGATCGGCACCCTGTCCGGCGGCCAGCACACCCGCGTCGCCCTCGCCGTCGCCCTCGGCAAGCGCCCCGACCTGCTGCTGCTCGACGAGCCGATGTCGGACCTCGACCCGGTCGCGCGCCAGGAACTGATAGGCACCCTCCTCGCCGAGGCTGCCGAGCACGGCACCACCGTCCTGATGTCCACCCACGTCCTGGCCGAACTGGAGAACGTGTGCGACTACCTCGTCGTCCTCTCCGACGGCGGAGTACGCCTCGCCGGAGACGTGGACGAGCTGCTGTCCGTACACACCATGGTCACCGGCGCCAAGGACGGCGAGGGCCTGCCCGCCTCCCTCGCGCACCACCCCCTCGTCGAGTCCCGGATCAGCGGACGGCAGTTCACCGCCCTGATCCGCCCCGATGGCCCGGCCACCGGCCCCTGGGAGACGGACAGCCCGAGCACGGAAGAACTCCTGCTCGCCTATCTCCGCTCACCCGACGCACCACCTCTGATCACCCCCACCGCCCAGGTCCAGGACCAGGCGTACAACACCCGGACGGTGGCAGCATGAGCTCTCTCACCAGCACCTCGACGACGACCAAGTCCACGGCCCCGGGCACCACGGGCACCGGCCGACTCCCCCAACTCCCCCAGCCCCTCAAGGGCATGACCTGGCTGGTCTGGCGCCAGCACCGGGCCGCGTTCTGGACCATCCTCGGCGCCTCCGCGCTCGCCGTGGCGTGCATCGTCTTCCAGCGCTCCCAGCTGCAGATCGACGGGTACACCCACATATCCACGGGACTCCGGCTGATACCGATCCTGCTCGGTGTCTTCCTCGGTGCCCCGCTGTTCGCCAGCGACCTGGAGAACGGCACCGCCAAGCTGGTTGTCACCCAGTCCGTGAGCCGGACCCGCTGGCTGACCACGAAACTGGCCCTGACCGCGCTGGTGGTCGTGGTGAGCACGGTCGCGCTGTCGGTCGCGTTCGGCTGGTGGTGGAGCCTCTACAAGTCCGAGGTCACGGCCACGGAGTGGATCTCCGAATCCACCTTCAACAACACGGGACCCGTGCCCGTCGCCCTCGCCCTCCTCTCCGTCTTCGGCGGGGTGGCGATCGGTGTGGTGCTGCGCCGCACGCTGATGGCCATGGTGGTCACCCTCGGTTTCACCGTCGTCGTCCAGCTCGTCTGGTCCCACTTCCTGCTGTCGCTCGGCAACGTCGTCACGAGCACGACGAGCAAGGGTGTCATGGCCGAAACCGCGATCCAGACGTTGCCCACAGGCGCGCACCGGATGGACGGGTCGAACCCGTACCTCACCGGCGACGGGAAACTCCTCGGCTGGGGCACCTGTGCGGACGCGCAGACGGAACAGGCACGTGAGCTGTGCCTGCAGAAGGCCGATGTCGTGGGCTGGTCGGTCGACTACCTGCCGATCTCCCAGATGAACGGCATGCAGTGGTTCGGCGCGTCGATCCTGCTGGCCCTGACGGCCGCCGTCACGGTGTTCCTCTTCTTCTGGGGCCGTAAGCGCCTCGCCTGAGACCCGCCCCCGGTCTGTGCGGGAGCTCGGACGGCTCGGGCGTACCGAGAAGTCACCGTGTGGTGGGCTCGCACCACCAGCACCAACGAGTGGCCAAGGCAAAGGGCGTTGACGCTCGACGGCGCCGGGCATCGCCGCTCTGCACGGAGGCATCGTGGCCAGGTAGAGCACAGGCGTCCGCCCGGCGCCCACGAGCGGCAACCCCTCGCCTTACCGTGGTGGCCGTAGGACGCCGAACACCACCGCTCTGTTGTGAGACGTCGAGGCCAGGGCCTCTTGAGGCGTCCGTCCGACAGCCCACGCGACCACCACCATGAACATCGGGGCCCACACCGCTCTCAGCGGAGGCCTCAACGGCCAGGGTCCAGAAAGGCGTCGCAGCCCTCACTCGAACAGTCCGGCGCGGTGTGGTCCCCGCTACTGGAGCTGTTAACAAGGAATTAGGGTCCAGGCAGGCCAGGCCGATCTCGTTGAACCGGTGGATCACGTCCCGGACGGTGTCCTCGCCGGCCTGCACCAGCTGCGCGATCACTGGCACCCGGTTCCCGTCGGCCGAGGCCAGCAGCATCATCGCCCGCCGGTAGCGCACAGAATTCGTGCTGCCCCGGCGCACGATCTGCTGCAGCTTCTGCCCCTCCTGGTCGGTCAGTCCGCGCACACGGACAGGCTCGGCCACCGCACCTCAAGCGGTCGGAACGGACATCACCACACATCCAACCGCCACGACCACCGACCCGGCGAACCTATACGGTCACAGCACTAGCTAGGTGGATCATTCCTTCGCGGCGTCGGTGCCCTGGCCGACTGCCGACGGAGTCAAGCTTATGGAATACCGGCCAGAATCCGGTGCGCCTGTGCACGCGTTCACGCAGCCCGTGGCCATGCCGGACGCTGTCCGGCATGGCCACGGGCTGGGCGGTTCGGTGATATCAGAAGTCCCGGTTGTCCGGGGTGTCGGTGATGCGAACGCTGCCGGGCTCGTCGGCCAAGGGCTCGCCGGTGATACGGACGCTGCCGGGCTCGTCGGCCGGCGAGGCGGCGGCGGGCCCCGCCGAGGCGAAGAAGCCCACGGCCAGCGCGGCGGAGGCTAGCGCGACAGACAGTTTCCTATGGGTGGCCATTTATTTCTCCTTGCACGGTGAAGGGTGTGGTCTGCGCGCTCCGCGGAAGTGCGCCAGGCACGTGTGCGGCCGTCCGTGCCCAACATCGGCTGGACCGTGGCACTTCGCCCGGTCCCGGACCGCGCCGCTCCGGCCTGGACGGCCGGCGCGTTCTCTCCTGGGCCGCCCACCGTCACGACACGCCCCCGCGCGTGTGCAGAACGCACGGTTGCCTCTCAGGGTGCGGGAACCCTGGCCGCCTGACACCACCTTTCGGACTCACCCGAAAACCGCTGGTCAGAAGCCATCCGACGAGACCGCTCATGGCTGAGGGTTGGGAGCTGCTGGGATTTGACTGAGTACGAGTGCGTTCTGGTGTGCGTGAAAGAGCACTCATGGCGGCTGGGTGCCCCCGGGCGGGGAATCGAAGTTCGTCCGTCGAGTATGTGACCGGGACGGGCGCGTCATCGTCAACAACTCATCCGTCGGCAGCCTGAGGGGCAACCCCGAACTCCCCGCGTACGGCGCCATGAAGCGGGCGGTCAACAGCCTCACCGAATCAGCCGCGGTCACCTACGGCCCGGAGGGCATCCGCGTCAACGCCATCGCCCCCGGCCACACAGCGACCGAGATGATCCGGACCTGGGAAGCGGATTCGCCCGGACTCGTCGAGCGGCTCAAGGCACACACCCCGCTGCGCCGCGGGCCGACCCCGACGAAATCGCCCAGGCCGCCGCCTGGCTGCTCAGCGACCGCTCCTCCTACGTGACCGTCACGGTCCTGCGAGTCGACGGCGGCGCGCGAGCCTGAGCCGACGATGCGACCGCACCCTCGTCAGCCTTAGCGTGCTCAGTCACACGACCTCGTCAGTTTGGGTGGTCAAGGCGGGTTCCCAGATGGGGAATCGGCTGGTGGCGAAGACTTCGAGCGTGGTGAGGTGACCGCGAAGTCCGACGGGAAGCCCCGTCCGAAGCGCCCACCGATCCGCCCCGGGGAGATCAAGACTGGTCGAGTCGTCAATCGACTGCGGGATCTGCATGAGTTGGGCGGGCATCCGGCGTACAAGCGGTTCCCGGCCTCGGAGGAGCTGTTCCTTGTGCTGGAGCACGCGCAGACGTGGGCTGGGAAGCTGAAGCAGCCGAAGGACAGCCTGGTCAACGGGGTTGGCGAGGCCGCGGTGTCGCGCGCGAAGTTGTGGCGGTAGCTGCGTGTTCGGGTCGGGGCAGGTCACGGCGGCGGCGGAGGCTCCAGCAGACTCGGCGCGGGGTGGCTGCGATGCAACCGGGGGAGCAGGCTGAGTGCCCGGTGTGCGGGCGGTCGTGGGCGGTGAGGGTGGAGCGGTCGAGGGCGGCGGTGTACTACTCGGACCGCTGCCGGGTACGGGCCCGCCATCAACGGCGGGTGTAACGGAACGGCGTTACGGAAATGCCGTAGCCGAACGCCTCGCTAACGCCTCGAGCATCCCGTTCTTTCGAGGTGTCCGCTGCCCGCCTCGTCGAACCTCTCTGGCTCTTTTCCCCTCTACTCAGCTAGACACTCTTCGACCCCACAGTGACCAGTGGGTTCTCGGGGATTCGACCGCTCAGGGGGGAAACACACCCATGACCACGTATCACCACACACCGAGACGTCCCAGGCGTCTCAGACTCGTCGGTGCCGCGGTGACCGCGCTCGTCCTCGCGGCGACGGGGACCGCGACACAGGCGATGGCCGCGCAGGATACGGTGCGGAAGCCACAGTCGGCCAAGACACCGCCGCCGCCCGTGCCGACGCTCACCTGGTCCGACTGCCAGGGTGGCTTCGAGTGCGCCAACGCCGATGTTCCGTTGGACTACCGGGAGCCGCAGGGCCGCACGATCACGCTCGCGGTGGTCCGCAAGAATGCGGCCGACCCGGCGAAGCGCAAGGGCACGCTCTTCATGCAGCCCGGCGGGCCCGGCAATTCCGGGGTGGACTTCGTCCGCAACAACTACGAGAACCTGCCGGCCGCGCTGCGCGACTCGTTCGACGTCTTCGGCTACGACGTCCGCGGTGTCGGCCGCAGTGCGGCGCTCACCTGCTTCGACGACGCCCGCTACACCAAGGCCGTCACCGACGCGAAGGGTGTTCCCGGCTCCGACGCCTTCGGCGCGGCGGTGCGGGAGGCGGCCGAGTTCAACCAGGCCTGCCTCGACAACTCGGGCCAGCTGCTGCCGTACGTCGGCACCGAGTACGTCGCCCGTGACATCGACCTGCTCCGGCAGGCGCTCGGCGAGGAGCAACTGACCTACTACGGGCGGTCGTTCGGCTCGTACATCGGCACCGTCTACGCGGCGATGTTCCCGAAGCGGGTGCGGGCGCTGTCGCTCGACGGGGCGTACGACCCGTACAAGTACGCCAACCGTCCCTACGACTACGACCGGGCCCAGTACTTGGCGCTGGACGGCACGATGAGCCGCTTCCTCGACTGGTGCGCCGCCGACCAGGTCACCTGCGGCTTCGGCGACGGCGACCCGCACGGGGCGTTCGAGAAGCTGAAGAGCGACCTCGATGCGAGGCCGGTGCCGACCGCGAACGGCGGGCAGGCCAACGGCTACACCCTCGTCTACCGGCTGATGTTCAACATCAATGAGGGCAAGGTCATCTGGCCCTCGCTCGGCGCGGCGCTGAAGAAGGCGCAGCTGCGGGACAACACCTCGTTCCTGCTGCGGCCGCCGTCCCCGGCCTCCTACGACTTCCTCGGCCCGAACGTGGTCGTCGAGTGCGTCGACAAGGACTACCAGAAGAGCCTGCGCAAGCTGCAGCGGAACGTGACGGCCAACGCGAAGGACGCGCCGCTGCTGGGCCCGGCCATGGCGTACGGTCCGCCGACGTACGACCACCAGCACGCCACCGCGTGCGTGCAGTGGCCCGCCGAGAAGGTCAGCCGCTACGACGGCTCCTACCGGGCGAGGGGTTCCGCGCCGATCCTGGTCATCGGCACCACCGGTGACCCGGATACCCCGTACCGGGACGCGGTCGCCCTCAGCCGACAGCTGGACAACGCCTCGCTGCTGACCTTCCAGGCCGAGGGGCACACCGCCTTCGGCCGCAGCGCCTGCGCGACGGACGCGGTCGTCGGCTACCTGGTCGATCTCAAGGTGCCGGCGGCCGGCACGACCTGCGCCGACGAGACCCAGCCGCCGTCCACCACACCGAAGACGGCCCCGCCGGGCACGACCCTGGGCGAACTCCGCAACGGCGTCAACGAGCGCGTGGAGCGTATCGGCGACGTGAGCTGACCGGTTCGGTGAGCTGATCGGTTCCATTCCTGATCGGCTGGCACGAGTCCCGGGGTGCCCGCCCCCACACGGCGAGCGCCCCGGGGTTTCGCACGTCCTCAGCACGTTGGGTGGCACGTCGCACGGCACGGAAAGCGCCGTTCCTCTACATGGCATGAGCTTGACTCACTCCCGGCAGTACCGCCGAGCCGTTCCGTCAGCCCCCACAACTCAGATCATCCAGGCGTACGCACCACAGGGCCAGGGATCAAAACACCTGGTGAGAGATCGTTCTCTCCTGGTTTGCTTCAACTCGCCCGTTTCAGTGGTCGACTGACGCCTCGGGTGTGACAGGTTCGGCTGTGGTGCGGCAACCGGTAATCACCGAAAAGGTATCTCTTGGGATGAGACAGGCTTCGCGAATATGAAACTGGCAGAGAGGGTAAACGTCCATGCTCGTCGGCCTCGTTGATGTACGAAAGCCTCGGAAGTCTTATCTCGGCACATCCCCGAGCAGGTTCCGCGTTCCCAGTCTGGGAACCCAGCGCGGCGCAAGCGCCGACGAACACGCGGCGGCCGTCCGGCCCGCTGACCCCACCCTGGACATTCCGTCACCCCACGAGCCGCGTTTCGTCGGTTGGCCCATGGGTCCCAAGGATCGGTCCGCAGACGGCTGCTGACTGTGAGTGAAATGTAATCTTTCATGGAGTATTGGGTGATGGGGGGTGCGTACGGTGAACGCGGGGATCGGTACGATGCCGCAGCTCACCGCAGTTCAACGCCGCACGTACCACGGGGGATCGTCGTGTTCGGAATCCTCAGGCCCTGCCGTCACCGGCTCGGAGAGAGTCTCAAAACCCAGTGGATGGCGCATTTGTGCGGGCTGTGCCTCGCGCTGCGCAAGGACCACGGACAGTTCGCGAGAGTGGTCACGAACTACGACGGCTTGCTGATATCCGTTCTGACGGAGGCTCAGGCCGAGAAGGACGGCGGCGGGTGGCGCACGGCGGGACCGTGTCCGCTGCGCGGAATGCGTAGCGCGTCCGTCGCACATGGTGAGGGGCCGCGGCTCGCGGCCGCCGTCTCGCTGGTGCTCGCCTCCGCCAAGGTGCGCGACCATGTCGCCGACAAGGACGGGCTGCTGGCCCGCAAACCGGTGGCGCTCGCCGCGCGCCGGGTCGCCGCGAGCTGGGGCCGGGCCGGGGAGCGGACCGGCTCGGACGTCGGCTTCGACACCGTCCTGCTCGTCGACGCCGTGGACCGGCAGGTCGGCATCGAGGCACTCGCCGGGCTCGGAACGCCCCTTCTCACGGTCACCGAACCGACCGAGACCGCGACCGCCGCCGCCTTCGCCCACACCGCGGTCCTCGCCGGACGGCCGGGCAACGCGGAACCGCTCGCCGAGGCCGGGCGCCTCTTCGGGCGGCTCGCGCATCTCCTGGACGCAGTGGAGGACAAGGAGGCTGACGCCGCGTCGGGTGCCTGGAACCCGCTCACCGCGACCGGGACGCCGCTCATGGAGGCCCGGCGGCTCGCCGACGACGCCGTGCACGGGATACGGCTCGCGCTGCGGGAGGCCGACTTCACGGACCCGAAGCTCGCGCACCGGCTGCTCGCGCACGAGCTGCGTACCTCCGTGGACCGGGCCTTCGGCACCGCCGCCTGCGCGCACGGACCCGCGCCGACGGGAGCGATGCCGGGCGGACCGTACCCCCCGCCCGGCGGCCCGTGGGCCCCGCTGCCCCCGGAGCCGCCCCGCCGCGACCGGCGAGGGCTGCTCGCCGGGTGCGCGGTGTGGATGGGGCTCGCCTGTACCTGCCAGATGTGCTGCGGAGGGTTCGACGACCCGTGGAGCCGGGAACGCAGGGAAGGACTGTGCGCCAACACCGACTGCAGCGGCTGCGGTGACTGCTGCAACTGCTGTGAGTGCTGCGGGAACTGTTGCGGCGACGACGGCTGCGGCTGCGACGGGTGCGACTGCGGCTGCAGTTGCTGAGCCGCTCCCGGTCAGTCCTTGAGCTCCGGCAGCGAGATGCGAGGTCGATGGCCGAACCTGACCCCGCATCCTCGCGCGGTCTTCAACGAGGCCACCGGCCCCTCCGACGGTGAAGAACGGCGACGTGTTCGGTCAGCCCCTCCACCTGTTCCACGAACGTCCGGCGTGGGCACTGGATCTGATCACAGAAGACCGACGCACGTGCAGACGGACGATCAACCCCCGCCCGTCGACGGGTAACGCGGATATCTGACGCCAATATCGGCTGTGAACCTGCGTGGCGGGATCCGCGCACTGCGGACACCTGCCCCGCGGCCCGCATCCCGCTGCGTCGACCACCAAGTTGCCATCGACGGTCGTGAGCTGCCACACCATGAGGTTCGGGCCCGGCAGAAGGAGGTCTTTAAGCGTCTCCACTCGCATGACGCAGGGATTCCCTGGTGGAATTGTCTGCAGTCCGGGCGCTGCCGGCCCAGGCTCTGGCCGGCCATCCCTCGGCACTGTCCTGGCCCCGTCGGCGTGGGCGGTTGTCAGTCGACGGAGGCCATGAAGTTCAGCATCCTGTGGTTGGTCTCCTCGGCGTGGTCAATCTGCGGCCCGTGGCCGGTGTTGGAGATGATCTCGGCTCGGGCGCCGGGGACCAGGCGCGGCACACGCTCCGCCTGCCTTTGCGGGTGCACGAGGAGGCTTCGCTTGCCGAGCACCAGATAGAGCGGAGTCCGGATGGTGGACAGCTCCTCCTCGGACAGAGGAAGCGGCGCCGGGCGGCGTATGCGGTAGGCGCGAACCGCCGTTCTGATCATAGTGCGCAGTTCCGGCACGACGAGGACCGGCTGTTCCAGCCAGGCCGCCAGCCGCGGGCGCAGCGCCTTGGGCGCGAAGGTCGCGAAGAGGCTGACGAAGATCCAGACGAAGAAGCGCAGACCCACCTTCTCCAGGCCACCGGGGTCGAGCAGAGTGACCGAGGCGAGGCGGCCGGGCTTGCGGTGAGCCTGGTCCAGGGCAAGCCAGCCACCGTAGGAGGAGCCGACGAGATGGACGCGGTCGCACCCGAGCCCGGCGAGCGTCTCGTCCAGCCACTGCGCGGCAAGTTCGGGTTGATGGATGGGTGCGCGCTGCACGCTGCGTCCGGGATCGCCTGGGGTGTCGATCGCGTAGACCGGGCGGTTGGCGCTGAGGGCGGGGGTGTTCGGGTACCACATGGCGGAGCAGGAGCCCGCCCCATGCACCAGGACGACGGGGGTGCGTGATCGGGCGGCCTCGTCCGCGGGGCCGTAGCGGTAGACGTGCGTGGTGCCGAAGGACGTCTCCACGTCCTCCTCCGCGAGCGCGGGCGCCCCCAGTGCGTAGACCGCATCGCAGGCCGCGAAGTAGCGCTCCCGCCAGGCATCACTCACGTAGCGGCCGACATCGGCCTGGGTGCGGGCAGCGGTCTCGGGCATGGACACCTCCGGCATCTCGGTTTGGTGATACGAACGTACCACGATGTTGGTACAGCCGTATCATCAAAAGGACCACGGAAGCCCAGCAGGAACGACGAGCGGAGAACCGGCCGATGCCCAAGCGCGTGGACCACGCAGAACGGCGCACCGAGATCGCCGAGGCGCTCATCCGGATCGCCGGCCGACGCGGGCTGCATGCCGTGGGGATGCGCGATGTGGCAGCGGAGGCGGGCGTCTCACTGCGCCTGGTGCAGTACTACTTCCAGACCAAGGAGAAGTTGATGCTCTTCGGGCTCGAGCATCTCGCCGAGAGATTCGGGGAGCGGGTCTCCGCCCGCGTACGGGCTGCCGGGGACAGCCCTGGTCCGCGCGCGATGGTCGAGGCACTGCTGACGGCGGCGCTGCCGACAGACGCCGAGAGCCGCACCTTCCACCACCTCTACACGTCATACGCAGTTCTGGCCATGACGGACCGGGCGCTCGCAGCTCAGCCCTTCATCAAGAACCCTGATGCCGCCGAAGACACCCTGACCGAACTCCTCCGGCAGGCGCAAGAAGCGGACCTGCTTGAGCCCGGTGTGGACGCACAGTTGGAGGCAGCCAGCCTGCTTGCCATGTCTGCGGGACTCGGCACCAGCGTCCTCGTCGGCCAGCGCAGCCCGGAGTGCGCGACCACAGTGCTGAACCACCACCTGAACCGCATCTTCCGCACCGGTGATGCGGTCTTGACATGAGTGACCGGAGCCCAGCAACTGTGGAGCTGCAGACCGATCGGCTGTTGCGAAGACGCCCGACCACAGCCGATGTCGACGCGATCTTGGCCGTCCACCGCGATCCTGAGACCTGTGCCCACAACCCGTCCGATGCACTCGCCCGGTTTGAGGAAGCAGAGACGCGGCTCTGAGCCCGTGAGTCAAACGGGCCGTGGGCCAGGTCAGTATCCGATGGCCGCTCGGAGGAGTAGCACCGTGCCGCGCCCGGGGCGGGGTTCCGCGTTGAGGATGAGCAGGCGGTTGACGGCGCTGGGCATCCCGTACACAGCCTGGGCGCGGGCGTTCTCCAGCGGGAGGGCGTGCTCCTCGACGCGGCGCAGCGCTGTGCTCAGGTCGGGCACCACCTTCTGCACGCCGACGATCCAGACCCCGTGGGCGGCGCCGCCCGCGTTGGCCGGGAGTTGGCTGCCGCTACCCGAGGCGGGGACGAGGGAGCCGGTCTCGGTGGCCGCGGCGACGCTGTTGATGACGAACTCGGGGCTGGCGACCAGCCTTCGGATCTCGTCGGCGCCAGTGGCACGGTCGATGGCCAGGATGCGCGGCCTAATGGCGTCGTACTGGCCGCTGGCGTTGAGGTCGTCGTCGATGCCGGACAGCCGGAGGGTCTCGCTGGCTCCGGTGAGCACGCAGGCGCCCTCGGGTACCAGGTCCTTGGTGCGGGCGCGCTTCTGCGGCGTCGTCGAGGATCTCGGCGGCGAAGCCGTTGGCACGCAGCGCGGCGGCCACTCGCTCCAGTTGTTCGGCCGATGCAGGATCGGCGAAGGACGCGGCCGGAGCCGGGGTGGCCGTGGCGTGTGCCGGGCCGGTCCCGGAGCCCTGCGCCCCGCGGGGAGCCGTGCCCGCCAGCGGGGAGGTGTCGAGGTACCTGACCTCGTACACTCGCTCGGCGAACTTCCAGCCCTCCGCAGTGCGCTGGTAACGGTCGTGGCAGACGGCGTAGTTCAGACCTTGTCGCCCGTCGAGGGTGCGCGCGAGGTCTTGCATGTAGGCGCGGCCGGTCGCGGTGTCGCCATCGAGCAGGATCATGCCGGGGTGCGTGTTCTGTACGAAGAAGCCCCACTGGCTCTGCAACCGCTCGCCCCCGGCAAGGATCTCCTCGCGGCCGATCTGCTCGACGGGGATGTTGGGCATGCGCAGGGCACCGTCCGGTGTGAACAGCGACGCCAAGCGGGGTCGGTCGCGCATCATCACCTGAGGTGATAGCTGCCGTGGACGCCGGGCACGTCGGACTTCCTCGTATGGCATCTCGATCGCTTCGCGCTCGCAGTAGCGCTTGAGCCGAACCCGGCCACCTCCCTACCGGGTGTGGACCTGGTGCAGGGGGACCGGATGCGGCGCGGTGGCAGCGTGCACGGTCACGGGGACCACCAGGCCCCAGGAGATCGCCAGTCGCGCGGTGGTCTGCGACATGATCCCATCGCACTCCTGACCAGCAGCGATCGCACATTGAGGAACCGCCGGGGACGGCCGGTACCCGGCGGGCTACATAAGGGGTGTGCTCCAGGGGCCTCAGGAGCCAGCAGCGTATCCGTGAGGTCGAACAGTTCGTCCCCGCGAGCGGTCAGACAGTCGAATAAGTCCTCCCGGAAGCGTGACGCTTTCGCGAACGCTTCCTCCGGAACATGATCAGGCAGCAGGCTCACCTTCACGGCCTTCGTCGTGGTCACGTGCATCCTTGGCCGGAGCACCTGATCAGACGAAGGCCGCCTCAGCGTCCGGCGAACACCCAGGTGAGCGGCCTAGTTCGAGGAGTATTGCGACTCATCGATAGCCTGCATCACCATGATGCGTGCTTGGATCCTGCCGATGCTGCTTGTGCTCAGCGGCTCAGCCGTCGCGACTGGGCAGATCTTAAAGGGGAGCCCCGGCACAGCCGCAGCGCTCCTGCTGGCGTTCCTGGCGCTCGCCGGCGTGAACTCGCCCCTGATCTTCCCGAGGTCGATCGGTGCGCAGGAGGCACAACGCCGCAGCGCGGTCGACGGCCGACCGGTCGTCTTCTGGCGGCCGGGCTGCAAGTACTGCATACGACTGCGCATCCGGCTGGGCCGCAGCGCCCGCCAGTTGCATTGGGTCAACATCTGGCGCGACCCGGCAGGAGCGGTAGCGGTGAGAGCAGCCAACGACGGCAACGAGACCGTGCCGACCGTCGTCGTGGCGGGCCAGCCACACACCAACCCCGATCCCGAATGGGTGCGCGAACAGCTCTCCCCTTCCGCGTGATCAGAAACCGCGCCCTACGGAGAGGCACCCGCAGACACAAGCGCACAGAGGTTAAAAGACAAGCTCAGAAGCTGTTCCTGATGCCTGCATGGCAAGGCGAACGACGCACCTCTCCCGCTGGTTCGGGAAGCCCGCCAACTGATTTCGCCTGAGCAGCCATGCCCTCTGAGGGCTCCCCGCCCGCATCGTGCTGTGCGCGTGGCGTCAGCCCAGCATGTCGTGCAGTCGCTCGACGGCGTAAAGGCGTTCCCTGTGCGTGTCGGCCAGCGGCTTCACGCACAGGGTCGTCACTCCGGCGGCAGCGAAGGCATCGAGCTGTCCGCCGATCTGCTCCTTCGTCCCCACGAGGGATATGGCCCTCAACAGTCCCTCGGGAACGGCGGCTTCGGCCTCCTGCTTCTTTCCTGACAAGTACAGGTCCTGGATGCGCGCCGCCTCCCGTTCGTAGCCGTACCGACCGGCGAGCCGGGCGTAGAAGTTCTTGTTCCTCGCGCCCATCCCCCCGATGTAGAGGGCCAGTTGTGGCCGAGCTCGGTCCAGCAGGTGTTCCACGTCGTCGCCGACGGCCAGAGGCGCCGTCACCGTGATGTCGAGTGTGCCCAGTGCCGCATCGCGCCGGGCCAGCCCCGCGGTCAGTGCCGCTCCCCACACCTCGGCGGCCTTTCCGGGATGGAAGAACACGGGCAGCCAGCCCTCGGCGAGTTCGGCCGTCAGCTCGACGTTCTTCGGTCCGATCGCCGCCAGGGTGATGGGGATGCGGGAGCGGACCGGCTTGTTGAGGAGTTTCAGGGGCTTGCCGAGCCCGGTGCCCCGCTCGGCGGGAAGCGGAAGCGGGTACTTCGGCCCCGGGTGCACCACCGGTTCGCTCCGCCACACCTGACGGCAGATCTCCACCACCTCGCGGGTGCGGCTGAGTGGCGCGTCGTACGGCACCCCGTGGAAGCCCTCGATCACCTGCGGTCCCGACGCTCCGAGGCCCAGCGTGAACCGGCCGCCGGAGAGATCGTCCAGACCGGCGGCGGTCATCGCCAGGAGCGACGGCGTACGGGTGAAGACCGGGAGGATCCCGGAGGCGATCTCCAGGCGTTCGGTACGAGCCGCGAGATAGCCCAGTCGGCTGACGGCGTCGAACGAGTAGGCCTCCGGTACGAAGGCGATCTCGACTCCTGCCGTCTCGAAATCCCTTACGTCGCGGACCGATTCGATGAAGTCGCCGCTGTAATCCAGTGTCATACCGATGCGCATGCGAAGGCCCCTCGTCTTCTGACCGACTGACATTTTATCGAACGATCGTTTAATACCGTACCGGCCTTCCTGTCCAGGCGGAACAGGGCGACCTCACAGCTCTTCACCCCGTGTTGTTTCAAGCGATCATGTGCAGGGACCTTGACCGAGTGACGTGGCTCACCCTACGTTCGCGCTGGCCTTAACGAACGATCGATGAGTGAACGCATGGCGTCGCTTCAGGGCGGCAAGGGAGGCCGAAGTGCTCGAAATCGATGGACTCGTCGTCCGGTACGGCGCTCGCGCACCCGTTCTGCGGGGGGTGTCCCTGGACGTCGGCGGCAGCGGCGTCGTCGCGCTCCTCGGCAGCAACGGCGCCGGCAAGACGACGCTCATGCGCGCCGTCTCCGGCACGCTCGGCCTGTACGGCGGCGGGGTCACCGAAGGCTCCGTCCGGTTCCGTGGCGCACGGATCACCGGTGCGGACACGGCTCGTACCGTGGTGCAGGGGCTCGTACAGGTGCCGGAAGGACGGCACATCTTCGCCGGTCTGACGGTGGAGGAAAATCTGAACGCCGGTGCGCTGACCGTGCGGTCGTCGGCGGTGCGTGAGCGCACACGTCGCCGGATGTACGAACTCTTCCCGCTGCTCGCCGAGCGGCGACGCGCCCGTGGCGGGACGCTGTCCGGCGGCGAGCAGCAAATGCTCGCCATCGCCCGGGCGTTGATGGCGCAACCGAGACTCCTGCTTCTCGACGAGCCGTCCCTCGGCCTCGCACCGCGGCTGGTGCAACTCGTGGGCGAGACCATCCGCGAGATCAGCCGGGAAGGGGTCCCCGTCCTGCTGGTGGAGCAGAACGCGGCGATGGCGCTTTCGGTCGCCGACTCGGCCTGTGTGCTCGACCTCGGCCGGGTCGTACTGAGGGGACCGACGGACGAGCTGGTGCAGAGCGACGACGTGCGACGCCTCTACCTGGGCGCGGACGCGCACGCCGGCCAGGGCGCCGGCGGATCCGCACCGCGGCCCGGGCCCGGAACCGGAAACACGCCGACGCTGAGCAGGTGGTCCGGATGACGACGACTCCAACGGCAGCGGAACTGCGTGTCGAGGACGTGAGCGTGGTGTTCAGCGGACTGCGCGCGCTTGATGGTGTGTCATTCACCGTTCGGCCCGGAACGATCCATGCCGTCATCGGTCCCAACGGTGCCGGGAAGACAACGCTGCTCAATGCCCTGTCGGGGATCTACCGTGTCGCCTCCGGCCGCATCATGGTGGACGGTCAGGAGGTGACGGGCCTGCGTCCGGACCGGGTGGCACGGAGGGGAGTCGCCCGCACCTTCCAGAACATCGTCGTGTCACCGGTCGAGTCCACACTCGACAACCTCATGGTCGGCCGACATCGGCTGACCCGGTCCGGCATCGCCGCGACCGCCCTGGGACTGGGCCGCGGTGAACAGCGTGTCCACGAAGCGCGGGTGCGCGACATCGCGGAGTTCGCCGGCTTGTCCGGCGTTCTGGACCGCCCGGCGGCGAGCCTCGCCTACGGGGATCTCAAGCGCCTGGAGTTCGCGCGGGCGCTGTGCCTGGAGCCGCGGTTGCTCATCCTCGACGAACCGGTCGCCGGGATGAACACCGCGGAGAGCGCGGAACTCGCCCGGCTGGTCTCCGCGGCACGTGACGCGCTCGGTCTGACCGTGGTGTTCGTCGAGCACGACATGGGAGTGGTCATGTCGATCGCCGACCGCATCACCGTCCTCGACTTCGGCAAGGTCGTCACGGACGGCACGCCGGAACACGTAAGGCAGCATCCGGAAGTGATCAGCGCCTATCTGGGAGCGCCCATGGAATCCGGAAACGACCAGGTGGCGGAGAGGTTGTCGTGATGATCCGCGGAGTCGAAATCCTGTTGAGCGGTGTGTCTTTGGGATTGTTGTACGCCCTGATCGCACTGGGCTTCGTCATCGTCTTCAAGGCGACCCGCACGGTGAACTTCGCGCACGCCTCGTTTCTGCTCTTCGGTGTGTGGGTGGTGGCGCAGACCAGCCCGCACATCGGCTTCGCGGCCGCCGTGGCGCTCGGCCTGGTCGCGGCCGGGACGCTGGGACTGGCGGTGGAGCGACTGCTGCTGTCCCGGGTCGACGGCCGCAAGCATGATGCGCTGGCGATCCTCACCATCGGGGTCAACGTGGTGCTCACCGCGGAACTGAGCTGGCGCATCGGGGAGAGCGTGCTGCCACTCGGCGCTCCCTGGGACGGAGACGTGGTCCACTTCGGCTCAGTGGTACTGCCCTTGTCCGTGATCATCACCATCGTCACCGTGCCGCTGCTGATCGCCGGTCTCGCCGCGGTCCTCCGCCACACCGGCTGGGGCCTGGCCATGCGCGCCTCGATCGAGGACCGCGAGGGCGCGGCGCTCGCCGGTGTCCGGCTGAAGCGGGTCTCGGCAGGTGCCTGGATCGCGGCCGGCATCCTCGCCGTCGCGGCCGGTATCGGTCTCGCGTCGTTCCCGAGCCCTGGCGTGGCCGTGAGTACCGGGACCGCGGCCATCAAGGCGCTCCCCGCCGCGATCATCGGCGGCCTCGACTCGCTCGGCGGGGCGATCGCGGGAGGCCTGGTCATCGGCATCGCCGAGGTGACCGTCGCCGAGTACCAGGACGCTCTCTCCTTCCTCGGGCGAGGGCTGGGGGACGTCGTGGCCTACGTGATCATGATCTGCGTTCTGCTGTGGCGGCCCTCGGGCCTGTTCGGCGCGAAGGAGGTCAGCCGTGCCTGAGACGTCCCGGCTCCCCATGGCAGGGCGTGTGCCGGCCCTGTGCGCGCTGACCGCCGCCCTGGTGGTCCTCCTGGCGCTGCCCCTGTATGTCTCCGCGTTCTGGCTGAACATGGGCCTGTTCGCGATGGCGGCGGCGGTCGGCGCGATCGGCCTCACCATCCTGCTCGGCGCGGCGGGGCAGTTGTCCCTGGGACACGCCTTCTTCGTCGCTGTCGGCGCATACGGCTATGCCTTCCTGGCCGGAGAAAGCGGCGGTGGGGTGTCCGGTCTCGGCCTCCCCCCGGTTCTCGCCGCGGTCCTGGCCGTCCTGCTGGCGGGCGTCTGCGGCCTGCTGTTCAGCCCGGTCTCCAGCCGCCTGCGCGGCATCTACCTGGGCATCGCCTCCCTGGGCCTGGTGTTCCTCGGCCACCATCTGCTGCAGAACATGAAGCCGGTGACCGGCGGCTTCGAGGGCCGGACCGTCGTGCCGCTGTCGATCGGCGGGTTCTCCTTCTCCGACCAGGCGGACGTCACCGTCCTGGGCGTTCCGTTCGGTGCCGCCGAGAGCCAGTGGTATCTGTTCCTCGTCGTCACCGTCGGGGCGGCGCTGCTCGGCCGTAACGTCCTGCGCGGCCGGCCCGGCAGGGCGCTGAGGCTCATGAGGGACAGCGAGATCGGCGCGAGCGCCATGGGCGTCGACATACGACGCACCAAGGCAGCCGTCTTCGTACTGTCGTCGATGTATGCCGGCGCTGCCGGTGTGCTCACGGCACTGGCCTTCCAGCGCACCGTCCCCGACTACTTCAGCCTCCACCTGTCGGTCAGCTATCTGGTGATGGTCATCCTGGGCGGCCTCGGATCCGTGGGTGGCGCGATCGCCGGTGCGGTCTTCGTCGTGACGCTGCCCCTGCTGTTCTCCCGCTACGCGGATTCACTGCCGTTCGTCACCGGGGCCGGCGGGCAGGGACTGGACGCGTCGACAGCGGCACAGTTCGTGTACGGCGTGGTCGTCATCGTGGCCGTGATCGCCCAGCCGGGCGGTCTGGCGGCGCTGGCCGGCGCCGTTCGACCTCTACGAAGCCGCCGCCCCACCGCGGCCGCCGCTCCCTGAACCCCCGCTCCGCAAGCGTCCGTCGCCTCAGACACTCCAGACCCGCCCCCCACCTTGCCGGACGTGTGCTGTCAACCACCTCATCCACTTCTCAACGAGGAGACACACCGATGCACAAATCGCGCACGCTCGGCCTGGCGGCCGCGGCCCTGGCCTTCACGCTGGCGGTTGCCGGCTGCTCCACCAAGGCCGAAACGGCCGGGACCGCCGCCGCGCCCGGGGTCAGCGACTCCACCATCAAGCTCGGGGTGCTGATGGATCTGTCGGGCCCGTTCGCGGGCACTGGCAAGACGATTCTCGACGCGAGCAACGTCGCAGTGAAGGAGATCAACGCGGCAGGCGGTGTCTGCGACCGGAAGCTGGCACTGGTCACCCGCGACCACGGCTACGACCCGCAGAAGGCCGTCGCCGCGTACGACGAGATGGATCCGCAGGTCCTCGGCTATCTGAACATCCTCGGCTCACCGGTCGTCACGGCACTGCGGGAGAAGATCGAGGCGAAGGACGAACTCGCCGGCCTGACCACGTTCGCGTCGACCCTGCTCGGGGACGAGCACCTGATCGTCCTGGGCGCCACGTACGACATCCAGACGATCAACGGCCTGGACTGGCTCGTAAGGAAGGGCAAACTGCGCAGCGGCGATTCCGTCGGGCACATCTACCTCCAGGGAGAAATCGGCGAGAACAGCCTGCGGGGCAGCAAGTTCGCTGCGGGGGAGCTGGGGTTGAAGATCGTCGGCCAGCAGATCGACCCCACCGCGACCGACCTCACCAGCCAGGTCAACGCGCTCAAGTCGGCGAAGGTGAAGGCGATTTTGGTCGACTCGACGCCCAAGCAGGCGGCTTCGGTGGCGGCAGTGGCGCAGGCGGCCGGCATGGAGGTGCCGATCATGGGCGGGGTGTCGACCTTCGCCACCAGCCTGCTCACGACGTCTGCGGCGCCCGCGCTCACCAAGCACTACACCAGGCTCTCCGGGCTGGGCGCACTCGGCGCGGACAACGCCGCCGCTCGCAAGCTGGCCGCTGCCTGGAAGGACCAGTACGGTAAGGCACCGGAGGCCAGCAGCGGAGTCGTCCACGCCTATGCCATGACCAAGCTGTACGCCGAGATACTCGGCAAGAGCTGCGAGGACCTCACCCGCCCGGGCGTACTCAAGGCACGCAGCGCTGTCACCGACTTCAAGCTACCGGGCCTGCTCCCGCCTCAGGACTTCTCCGATCCCGCTGAGCCCAGTTCGCGCGAGGCCCAGGTGCTGGGTGTGGACAAGCGTGTCTTCGCCGGAGTCGAAGCACTCGGTGACTTCTTCGCATCGGACCTGGCGAAGGAGTACAAGGTTCCGTCGGCCGGATGACACCGGGGACTGTGCCCGGAGGGCCGGCGGTAGCGGTGCGCCGGCCCTCGGCTCCGCATGGCAGGGGGCCCGGCTTTGTCGATCGTTCGTTCGTTCTGGGAGGCTGGGGCCATGGATGCGATGAGCGGCAAATCGGCGGGCAAGAGCGGCAAGGCAGCGGGCAAGAGCGGCAAGGCGGCGGACAACGGTACCTCCAGCCCCCGGGGAAACGGCCGGGACGCCATCATGGCCGCCGCACGAGAGGTCTTCGCGGAGCGCGGCTACTTCGGCGCCTCCATTCGTGACATCGCCAAGCGGGCCGACATGAGTCTGTCCGCCCTCTATTACTACTACTCCGGCAAGGCGGAGCTCTTCCACGCCCTGATCGAGGACTCGCTCGACGACTACTTCCGTCACTGCGAGAAGGAACTGGCCCAGGCCGGTGACGACCCTGCCGCGCGGCTGGCCGCCCTGGTCAGAGTGACGGTCGACTACCGGGTCCGGCGGCGGGTCGAGAGTCTGCTGACCCTCCAGGAACTCCGTTACCTCGAACCCGAGTACCGCAACCCCATCATCGAAAGGCGGCACGCAGTATCGGGACTCTTCCAGAAGGCCATAGACGACGGCATGGCCGGCGGAGTCTTCCGGACCCCGCACCCGGACGACGCCCGCCGGGCGGTCATGGCCATGTGTAACGCCGTCGCCCAGTGGTACGACCCGTCCGGCGACCTTGGGACGACGGAGCTGTGCGACCGGTACGTGCGTCTGGCGTTCGCACTGGTCGGGCACGGCGAGGCGCCGGCCCGGTAGGTCGCCCGCACTTTCGTCGCGGTCATTGACAGTTGGTGAGACGGCGACCTAACTTAACGATCGTTCGACAAGTTCCTCTTCTCCATCGGCTGCGGTCCCGACCGCAACGGCCGGGCCCGTGGCCCGCGTACGACGGCAGTCGCCGAGCCTTCGCGGCGCCTGCGGCGGCAGATCCGACACCGACTCGACCGACTGGAGCGTCCATGCAGACCAGCGGAATATCCGCAGTGGTGACCGGCGGCGCGTCGGGGCTCGGCCTGGCGACGGCACGGCGCCTGCTCAAGGCCGGCGCCCGCGTCACCATCGCGGACCTGCCCTCCTCGGCCGGCGACCGCGTCGTCCGCGACCTCGGCCCCGAGGCCGTCTTCGTTCCCGCCGACGTGACGAGCACCGAGGACATGACCGTCGTCCTCGACACCGCCGAGCGGACAGGAGCGCTGCGCGCGGTCGTCCACTGCGCGGGCCGCGGCGGTCCGCTTCGCGTGGTCAACAAGGACGGCACCGCCGGTGATCTCGACCATTTCCGCGCCGTGGTCGACGTCAACCTGATCGGCACCTTCAACGTACTCCGGCTCGCCGCCGCCCGAATGGCCTGCAACGAACCACTCGACGGGGACCGTGGAGTGGTGGTCATGACAGCGTCCATCGCGGCGTTCGAGGGGCAGATCGGACAGACCCCGTACGCGGCGTCGAAAGCCGGAGTGGCCGGCCTCACCGTGTGTGCGGCCCGGGATCTGGCGAGCAGGAGCATCCGGGTCGTCACCATCGCGCCCGGCTTGTTCGACACACCGATGCTCGGCAGAAGGCCGAAGGAGAAGCTCGACGCGCTCGCTGCCGCGGTGCCGCACCCTCCGCGCCTCGGCGCGGCGGACGAGTACGCACAACTCGCCCTGCACATCATCGACAACCCGATGCTCAACGGAGAGACCATCCGCCTCGACGGCGCGATCCGCCTGGCCCCACGCTGAAGGTTGGCGCTCTACCGCTACTCCCAACCCGCGACCACCGCTTGGCCACCGAAAAGGAGCTTCCGTGGCAGACGAAGTACTGGTCGAGTACGGCGACGACGGCATAGCCGTCATCACCATCAACCGGCCCGAATCCCGCAACGCGGTCACCCGAGCCGTCGCGGAGGCGATCGCGTCCGCGCTGGACGAGTTGGACGAGCGTGACGACCTCGCGGTCGGCATCATCACCGGCGCGGGCGGCACCTTCTGCGCGGGCATGGACCTCAAGGCGTTCCTGCGGGGCGAGCGCCCCCACGTGGCGGGGCGCGGTTTCGCCGGACTCACCGAGACCCCGCCGCGCAAGCCGCTGATCGCCGCCGTCGAGGGCTACGCCGTGGCGGGCGGATGCGAGATCGCCCTCGCGAGTGATCTGGTCGTCGCGGCCGAGGACGCCAAGTTCGGGTTGCCCGAGGTCAAGCGCGGTCTGGTGGCGGTGGCCGGGGGACTGCTGCGACTGCCGGGCCGGGTCCCGTACCAGATCGCGATGGAACTCGCCCTCACCGGCGATGTCCTCACCGCGGACCGGGCCTACCACTACGGACTGGTCAACCGGCTCACTCCACCCGGCGGCGCGCTGAAGGAGGCGAGGCTGCTGGCCTCCGCCATCGCCGCCAACGGTCCGCTCGCCGTACGGGTCACCAAACGTGTCCTCGTGGAGTCTCCCGGCTGGCCACGCGACGAGCTGTTCGACCGTCAGAAGCCGATCACCGAGCTGGTGTTCAACTCGGAAGACGCTCGGGAAGGCGCGTCGGCCTTCACCGAGAAGCGGGCTCCCGTCTGGCGAGGCCGGTGAGCGGCCGGTGAACGAAGAACAAGACCAGAAACGTGCGAACGGCGCCGTACCCGATGCGGGCCCCGGGCCGCTCACCGGGCTGCGGGTCATCGAGCTCGGGGGCATCGGGCCGGGGCCGTTCTGCGCGATGCTCCTCGCCGACGCCGGTGCGGACGTGATCCGTGTCGAGCGGCCGTCGGACGTGGCCGGCAGGCCCGATCCCGTCCTGCACCGGGGCCGGCGCTCGGCCGCCATCGACCTCAAGCACCCGGAAGGCGTCGGCGCCGTCCTCGACCTGGTGGCGGATGCCGATGTCCTCCTGGAGGGCTTCCGGCCGGGGGTGGCCGAACGGCTCGGAGTGGGCCCCGGCCCGTGCCTGGGCCGCAACCCGCGCCTGGTCTACGGACGGATGACGGGATTCGGGCAGGACGGGCCGCTCGCGCCGCGGGCCGGACACGACATCAACTACATCGCCCTGTCCGGGGCCCTGGGAGCCATCGGACCGGCCGACGGCCCGCCGGTCCTGCCGCTCAACCTGCTCGGCGACTTCGGCGGCGGTGGCGCACTGCTTGCCTTCGGTGTGCTGTGTGCGGTCGTGCAGGCACGCGCCACCGGGAAAGGCCAGGTCGTGGACGCCGCCATGGTGGACGGGTCGGCTCAGCTGCTGGCCATGATCTACAGCCGTCTGCACCAGGGGCGGTGGACCGACCACCGGGGCGTCAACTACCTGGACGGCACAGCCCCGTTCTACGGCGTTTACCGCTGCCGCGACGGCGAGTACGTCGCGGTCGGCGCGATCGAGGCGCCCTTCTTCGCCACCCTCCTGGAACGGCTCGGCCTGGTCGCGGATGCCGACTTCACCGGGCAGTGGGACCGTTCCCGCTGGCCGGTCATGCGGCGGCGTCTGGCGGAGGTCTTCGCCGCCCGGAGCCGCGACGACTGGGCCGCCGTGTTCGCCGACGCCGACGCGTGCGTCACCCCCGTGCTGTCGCTGGTGGAGGCACCGCGCCATCCTCACAACGCCGCACGCGGCACCTTCCTCACCGACGGCACGGGAGTCCTCCAGCCCGCCCCGGCCCCCCGGTTCGGCTCCTCCACCCCTCGCCGGCCCGCCCGGCCGGCCCCTCTTCCGGGCGAGCACACAGCGCAGGTCCTTGCCGAGACGGGCCGGAACCCCGAGCAGATCAAGAAGCTTTTCGACGCGGAGGTCGTGCGATGAACCGGCGTACCGCGCGAAAGCCCTGCATGGCCGGCAGCGGGTCGGCGCGTGAAGGGAGCGGCACATGACCGACTACTGGCCCGCGGGACTGCCTCGCCGTCTCGACTACCCCGATGTCCCGCTCGGCGCGGTGCTCGCCGGCTCGGCCCGCCGCTACCGCGACCGGGCGGCCATACGGGACGGCGACCAGGTTCTCACCTTCACCGGCCTGTACGAACAGGCTGCCGCGTTCGCACGCGGCCTCAGGGCGCGCGGCATACGGCAGGGTGACGTGGTCGCCCTTCACCTGCCCAACACCCTGTGGTTCGCCGTCGCCTACTACGGCATCACGCTCGCGGGCGCGACAGCCTGCCCGGCCAACCCCGCCCAGCCGGCCAGGGCCCTGCGCGCCCAGCTCGCCGACTGCTCCGCGGCGGCCGTGGTGACCCATCCGGAGCCGGCACCGGTGCTGGCCGAGGCGATCGACGGGCTGCCGGTCCGGCTGGTCGTCATCGTGCCGCCCAGCGCATCGGCCCCCGCCGACAGGCCGGATGACTGCGCAAAGCTCTTCGGGAAGGCGGGCACCGCCCTGGAGGCCCTCGTCGCAGGCCAGAGCAGCCACCCGCCAGAGGTGCTGGTCCCCACCGACTCCGTCGCCCAGTACGGGTACACGGGCGGAACCACCGGAGCACCCAAGGGAGTGCGCATACTGCACCGCAACATCGTCGCCAACACCATCCAGGTCGCCTGCTGGCGCTCCGGGGCGCTCCCCGGGCTCGACAGCGAAGGCGGTGTGGTGCTGAACCCCTTGGAGACCTCCGGAGACTACGCCCTGGCACCGGGCAGCTACGCCACGCTGTGTGTCTCGCCCTTGTTCCACGCCCTTGGCCTGATCAGCCTCAACTTCTTCCTCCTGTGCGGCGCCACCACCATCCTGAGCGGCCGCTTCGATGCGGAGTCGTACCTGGAGCAGGTGGAACGGCACCGGATCGCGTACATCCCGGGCGCCCCGGCGCTCTGGCACGCCCTGCTGGCGACACCGGGCATCCGCACGCGCGACCTCAGTTCGGTCAAGGCCGTGGTGTCGGGCGGCGCCCCCATAGACACGTACTCGTTGGAGAAGTTGACAGCGGTCTTCCCGGGCGCCGCTGTCATCGAGGGTTACGGCCTGACGGAGGCGACAGCGACCGTGTCCAGCGGCCCCATCGCGAAGGCCGGGCTGCGCAAGCCGGGCAGCCAGGGACTTCCCCTGTTCGACACCGAGCTGGAGATCCGGGACCCGCTGCATCCCGGCCGGAAGGTGCCGCCGGGCGAGCGCGGCGAGATCTGGGCGCGGGGCCCTCAGGTGGCCTCGGGCTACCTCGGCCGCCCGGACGAGACCGCCGCGCAGTTCGTCGACGGCTGGCTGCGCACCGGCGACACCGGCCACCTCGACGCGGACGGCTTCCTGTACGTCTCCGGCAGGTCGAAGGACATGCTCATCTACAAGGGCTACAACGTGTACCCGCGCGAGCTGGAGGACATCCTCGGGGGACACCCCGCAGTGCTCCAGGCGTCGGTCGTCGGGAGGGCGGTGCCTGCCGTCGGCGAGGTCCCCGTCGCCTTCGTGGTCCCCGCCGCTGAGCCGCGAGCGATGGCCGAGGAGCTGATGGAGTACGTCGCAGAGCGCGTGACGCCGTACAAGCGGATCAGAGAGGTCCGTTTCGTCGAGGAACTTCCTCTGTCCCCGGCCGGAAAGGTGTTGAAAACCGAGCTCCGCCGCCTGGCCCGGACGACTCGGGGCCCGGGCGAACCCCCCTCGAGCACACAGGAAACCGGCGCGCCGGACACGGCGGAAAGGCAGGTCTGACATGCGTGACGCGGTCGTCGTGGACGCCGTCCGTACACCCGTGGGCAAGCGGAACGGCTCGCTCAGCGATGTGCACCCGGTAGACCTGTCCGCCGTGGTGCTGCGGGCCCTGGCCGAACGCAACGACCTGGACCCGGCGTTGGTCGAGGACGTGCTGTGGGGCTGCGTCTCGCAGACCGGTGAGCAGGGCGGCTGCGTCGGCCGTTTCGCCGTCCTGGCCGCCGGATGGCCTGAGGAAGTGCCGGGCGTCACCATCGACCGGCAGTGCGGATCCTCGCAGCAGGCGGCGCAGTTCGCCGCCGCGGGAGTGATGAGCGGTCAGTACGACATCGTGGTCGCGGGCGGCGTGGAGTCGATGAGTCGCGTACCGCTGGGCTCCGGCCGCGAGCGGGGCCCCGGCGAGCCGTTCGGTCCGGCCGTGCGGGCCAGGTACGGCGTCTCGCGGTTCAGCCAGGGGCTGGGCGCGGAGGAGATCGCGCGGCGCTGGCGGCTGAGCCGGGAGCAACTCGACGCGTACAGCCTCCGGTCGCACGCCAACGCGGCGGCAGCGATCGACGAGGGGCGGTTCAAGTCCCAGATCGTGCCGGTGGACGTGACGGACGAGGACGGCTCCGTACGCACCGTCGACACGGACGAGGGAGTACGGCGGGGCGGCACGGCCGCCACGATGGCGGGTCTGAAGCCCGCGTTCACCGAGGACGGCGTGGTCACCGCCGGCAACTCCTCGCAGATATCGGACGGCGCCTCGGCGCTGCTGGTCATGAGCGGCGAGAAGGCGCGTGAACTCGGTCTGCGCCCGATCGCCCGCTTCCACTCCTTCGCCGTCGTCGGAGTCGACCCCGTGACGATGCTGACCGGCCCCATCCCGGCCACCGAGAAGGTCCTGAAGCGCGCCGGTCTGGGCATCGAGGACATCGGAGCCTTCGAGATCAACGAGGCGTTCGCCAGCGTGACCGGCGCCTGGCTCGCCGAGACCGGTGCCGATCCGGACCGGCTCAATCCCGATGGCGGCGCCATCGCCCTCGGCCATCCCCTGGGAGCCTCCGGCGCACGGCTGACCACGACGCTGCTCCACCACATGCGAGCCGCCGGTGTCCGCTACGGCCTGCAGTCGATGTGCGAGGGCGGCGGCATGGCGAACGCCACCGTCCTGGAACTCCTTCCCCGCTGAGCCCGAGCAGCCGAAGCCGCCGGAGCAGCCGAAGCAGCCGAAGCAGCCGAAGCCGCCGGAGCGGCCGGAGCCGCCAAACGGCCCAAGTAGCCCGAGCCCTGGGGCCCGCTCGACAAGGCGCCCACAACCGAGGAGTGCGAAAAGCCAATGGAACCAGACGAGTTCGACGCCGTTCTGGCGGCGGTGCGGGCCTTCGTGCGCGAGAAGGTCGTCCCGCGCGAGAACGAGATCGAGGAGAAGGACGAGATCCCGGCGGACCTCCGCGAGAAGGCCGCGGTCATGGGCCTGTTCGGCTACGCACTGCCCCAGGAGTACGGAGGGCTGGGCTTCTCCATGACGGAGGACGTACGCCTCTCCCTGGAGATCGGCTACACCACGCCCGCGTTCCGCTCGATGTTCAGCATCAACAACGGGGTCGCCGGCCAGCTCCTGGCGAGTTCCGGCACCGAGGAGCAGAAGCGGCGCTATCTGCCGCGGATGGCAGCCGGGGAGTTGATCGCGGCGTTCACCCTCACGGAGGCGGAGGCGGGCTCAGACCCCAGCGGTATCAGGACCCGTGCCGTACGCGACGGGGACGGCTACGTCCTCAACGGCAGTAAACGGTTCATCACCAATGCCCCGCTCGCCGGTGTCTTCATGGTGTTCGCCCGCACCGGGCCGCAGAGCACGGGCGCCGAGGGGATCTCCGTCTTCGCCGTCGACGCGGACAGCCCCGGCGTCACCGTAGGACCGAGGGACCACAAGATGGGCCAGTCGGGGGCCTTGAGCGCGGAGGTCTTCTTCGACGACGTACGCCTTCCGGCGAGTGCCCTCGTCGGAGAACGCGAGGAGGAGGGATTCCGCACCGCCATGCGGTCGCTGGCAAGGGGACGTCTGAGCGTCGCGGCGATGTGTGTGGGGCTGGCCGGGCGCATCCTGGACGAAAGCGTCGCGCACGCCTCGGTCACCCGGCAGGGCGGACGTCCCATCGGCGAGTTCCAGCTCGTCCAGGCCATGCTCGCCGACTCGCACGCTGAGATGTACGCGGCCCGCGCCATGGTGCTGGAGGCGGCCCGCGCGTACGACTCGGGCGAGGACCGCAGGCTGGCACCGTCCTCCACGAAACTGTTCTGCAGCGAGATGGTGGGCCGGGTGGCCGACCGTGGCGTCCAGATACACGGGGGCATGGGATACATGCGCCACGTTCCCGTCGAGCGCTTCTACCGGGACGTGCGACTGTTCCGCATCTACGAGGGGACGAGCGAGATCCAGAAGCTCATCGTGGGCAGGCAGTTGCTGCGGGAGCAGGCGTGAGGAACGACGCCGTATCGGCCGAGGAGGTACGGGCGCGGCCGCGACTGCTGGCAGGTGCGGACTTCGCCGAGGGCAGCGCCGCGTTCTAGGCCGGACGCGCTCCGCGGTTCACCGGACCGACCACGACGGAGCGGGCATGAGGCGGGCGGCGCGGGCCACAGCACCGACGCGCCACCGGCACAGCAGGCACGACAAGGTCGAGGAGAAACCTATGGCGAGGCCCGGCTTTCCTCCCCGGACACTGACGGGTGATCGGGTAAACGTGGCGGACACCGAGGGGTCGGAACGCTCCGACCCGAGGCGAACCGCTCGTGACGCGGCCAAGCCGGCCGGGCCACTGGCGGGCATCACGGTGGTGTCCCTGGAGCAGGCGGTGGCGGCTCCCATCTGCACCCGCACCCTCGGTGACTTCGGGGCTCGGGTGATCAAGGTGGAGAACCCGGAAGGCGGTGACTTCGCCCGGCACTACGACGACGTGGTGGGCGGCATGGCGGCGCACTTCGTATGGGTCAACCGGGGCAAGGAGTCGGTCACGCTGAACCTGAAGGATCCGGCCGGGATGGCGGTACTCCACCGGTTACTCGACCGCGCCGATGTGATGGTCTCCAATCTTGCTCCCGGTGCCACGGCGAGGCTCGGTATCGCGCCCGCTGACCTGGCCGTCAGCCACCCGGAACTCATCGCCGTGGAGATCGACGGCTACGGGCCGGGAGGCCCGCTGTCCCACAAGCGTGCTTACGATCTGCTGGCCCAGGCGGAGTCGGGCGCATGCGCGATGACGGGCTTTCCGGGCGCGCCGGCCAAGCCCGGTCCGCCGATGGCCGACGTGTGCACCGGCCTGTATGCCGCGTTGTCGGTTCTGGCGCTGCTCTGCGGCAAGGAGCGTGGCCATGGTCGCGGCGGCGCCGCGGTCGCGGTGAGCCTGTTCGACACGATGACGGAGTTGATGGGGTATCAGCTCACCTACACGCTGCACACGGGTGTGGACCAGCAGCCGGTCGGCATGGGCTCGCCCGCGGTGGCGCCGTACGGCGCCTACCGCACAGCGGACGGTCAGACCGTCGTCCTGGGCACGACGAACGACCGTGAATGGCGGCGATTCGCGCGTGACCTTCTCGGCCGGCCCGACCTGGCCGACGACGAACGCTTTCGTACGACCTCCGGCCGGGTCGCGCACCGTGAGTTCCTGGACGCGGAGATCGCCGACTGGTGTGCACGCCATGACCTGACGCAGGTGCAGAGCGACGCGGATGCCGCAGGGATCGGGAATGCCCGGTTCAACACACCGAGCGAGGTCATAGCCCATCCGCATCTGGTGGCCCGCGACCGGTGGCGCCGGATCGACACACCTCACGGTCAGGTACCCGCTCTGCTTCCACCTCCGGTCATCGCCGGCTACGAGCCACCGATGGGTGGGATCCCCGCACTCGGTCAGCACACCGACGCTCTGCTCGCCGAACTCGGCGTCACCGAGGACGACATCGCTGTGCTGCGCGCACAAGGCGCGGTGGTCCCCACCCCTCGCTGAGGTGCCGACCATGCCTCGACGGGGAGCGGCGGGGTCTGCGGCGCAGACGTCGGGCCCGCCTGAAGGCGGCTGAACTTGGGGATTCGAGGGGCCGGTTGACCAGTAAGGTCCATCTCGCCGCCGTCCGGCGGTGTCGGTCGCTGTCCTTCGTCCTCACCCCCGGGCAGGCGTGCCGGCAGTCCCCGCTTCACCGCCGTCATCGAGAAGATCAAGCGAGGGCACACGAAGCAGCCGAGTGACTGCGCATCACCCCGGGGGACTGGCCCCGGGGTGATGCCGGCGCCTCAAACGGAGCCCAAGAGTGGTGACGTCTCCCCGCAGGCACAGGCTGGCGTACGCAGTGCCCGCCCCGACCATGCGGCGGCGGGCGGAGCCACGCGGTGTCGTCCCGGTCGGGGCGGTCGAGTAGGTCAGAGAGACAGGATCACATGACGGAACAGGGCATCAGTTCGGGTTGCCTGCCGTCCGTTCGCGGGAGAGCCAGGACCGTACGAAGGGGGACGCTACACCGTACGTACGGCGACGTTCCCGGCGGGCGCTCACCACGGCATCGAGGAGTGACGGCATCACCACGACAAGCCCGCCCCCACCGGGTGCGGGCTTCTCGTCGTCGATGACGCTCAAGGGGCAGACAGAGGCAGACAGGGGCCCGTGGGTCCGAGTCTCATCGCCCCACCAGGCAGGTCTCTGATCTGCGGGGAGGTCTCAGGCGGCGTGGTCAGGCGGGTCTCTGACCTGTGGAGAGGCCTCAGGCGGCGTGACCAGCCAGGTATGTGACCGGCGGAGACGTCCCCGGCGGCGGCGGACGCTCCGGCGGCCACAGGGCGGAACGCACTCCGGCAGCTCGGCTCCCGCAGGCAACCCCGAAGGGTGCTGACCCCTCATACCAGTCGAACCATCGGGATACTCGAGGAGGAGCATCCGTTGGCCCGACAGTTGTCCCGCCGCAAGTTCGTGGTCTACTCGCTCGCGGCCTCCACGCTGACCGTCGCCGCGCAACTCGGCTGTGACGCGGCGACGGCGGAAGACGTCGAGCCCACCGTGGCTACGATGCGCCGGCCGTCCGACGTCCTGGTGACCGGCGCCGACGAGGAGATGCTGGTCCTCGAAGTCACCGAGGCCAACAAGGTCGTCGTACGGCTGCCGCGCGTCGAGGTCGGCCAGGGCGTCACCACCGCGGTCGCCATGATGATCGCAGAGGAGCTGGATGCCCGGCTCGTCGACGTCGACATCCCGCTCGCCGACGCCCGTGCCAAGGGCAACCAGTTCACCGGCGGTTCGAGCTCGGTGAGTTCGCTGTACGGCCCGGCCCGTGAGCTTGCCGCCTTGGCGCGTGCCAAGCTGGTGACCGCGGCGGCCAGGCGCTGGAACCTTCCCGCGCGGTCCCTGCGCACCCGGAACACGAGGGTGATCGCACCGGACGGGCGTTCGGCCACCTTCGGTTCACTGACCGCGAGCGCCGCCCCGATCCGCCGGCCCGCCGTGTCGAGCAGACCCAAGCCGGCGTCCCGGCACCAGGTGATCGGGAAGCCGACGACCCGGATCGACGCCCTGGACATCGTCACCGGCAAGGCCGAGTACGCCGGGGACCTGGCGGTGGCCGGAGCGAAGCCGACCGTGATGGCCCGACCGCCCACGCTCGGCGGGAAGCCCGTCACGGTCGACTCCCGGGTCGCGCGTGCGATGCCGGGCGTCCACGCCGTCGTCAAGGTCGCCGGCGGGGTCGCCGTGGTGGCGGAGACCTTCCACCACGCCTTCAAGGCAAGGGAGGCCCTGCGGATCAGCTGGGCCTCCGGTCTGCTCGCGTCGCTCTCCGATGCTGAGATCCGCCGGCGACTGCGGGCCGCGGTCCCACGGCTCGGCAACCCCCCGCGTGGATCGGCGCAGACGGAGGGCGAGTTCGAGTTCGCCTTCGTCAGCCACGCCCCGATGGAGGTACTGACCGCGGTGGCGGACGTTCGTGCGGACCGTGCCGAGATCTGGTTCTCCTCCCAGACGCCGATGGGCGCGCAGGAGAGCATCGCCTCGGCGGTCGGGTTGCCCAAGTCGAAGGTGAAAGTCCATGTCATACGCGGCGGCGGCTCGTTCGGCCGGCGGCTGAACCACGACGCCGCGATCGAGGCGGCCCTCATCTCGAAGGCGGCACGCCGACCGGTCAAACTGATGTGGAGCCGCGCCGACGACATCCGGCACGGCCGGATGCGCCCTGCCAGCCACCACCGGATCCGGGCCAGCCACGCACGGGGCAGGGTGGTGGCGTTCACCCACGCGATGGCCTCGGTGAGCGAGTCGTACGAGGGGCAGGGGCTTTCCGCCCAGGGAGCCGTTCAGGGGGCCGCTCGGAACGGGGTGACGCCGACCGTCGCACGCGCCTCCGGCCCGCTGCCCAGCGACAGCGGCCTGTACAACTTCGGCCGTGTGTCCGGGAACTCGAGATCGGTCGAACTGGCCATCCCCCTCGGCGCCTGGCGGTCGGTGGACTCCGGGACGATGCGGACCGCGGAGGAGATCGTCGTCGACGAGGTCGCCAGGAGCCTGGGCAAGGACCCGGTCGCCTTTCGGCGTACCACACTCAGGAACAAGGCCGTCAAAGCAGTGCTCGACAAGGTCGCGGACGCCGGTGACTGGGGCCGGACCCTGCCGGCGGGCCAGGCGCAGGGCGTCGCCGTCCACGAGGAGTACGGCTCCTGCGTGGCCTGCCTGGTCGAGATCGACGCCACCGACCCGAAGAGCCCCCGGGTGACCAAGGTGGTGATGGCGGCCGACGTCGGAACGGCCGTCAACCCGCGCGGCCTTGAGGCCCAGCTCATGGGCACGGCGATCGACGGCGTCTCCACCGTCCTCCAGGCCGGCCTGCACATCGACCGGGGCGCCGTCCGCGAGGGCAGCTACGCCGACTTCCACTACGCCCGCCAGCGGCACGCCCCGTTGCGCTTCGAGGCGCACATCATGCCCTCCCGGCGGGAACCGGGCGGGGCGGGCGAACTCGGCGTCCCGGCCGCTGCCGGCGCCGTCGCCAACGCCTATGCCCGGGCGACCGGTTCCAAGCCCCGCCGCATCCCCCTCAACTTCTGACCCGACCTCCGAGAAGGTGCCGATGCCCTCCTACTCCTTCGTCCTCAACGGGAAGCCGGTCACTGTCGAGGCCCCGTCCGACATGCCACTGCTGTGGGTCCTGCGGGACATGCTGAACGTCACGGGGCCCAAGTACGGCTGCGGCGTGGGCGTCTGCCGTGCCTGTACGAGCCACCTCGACGGCGAGGAGATCCAGCCCTGCGTCGTGCGGGTCGCGCACTGCGCGGACCGCGAGGTCACCACGATCGAAGGCCTGGCCGACGGCGACAGGCTGCACCCCGTGCAGCAGGCATGGCTCGACCGCGATGTCGCGCAGTGCGGTTTCTGCCAGCCGGGCCAGATCATGGCGGCGGTGGCGCTGTTGAAGAGGACGCCCCGGCCGACGGACGCCGACATCGACGACATCGAGAACGTCTGCCGCTGCGGTACGTACTCCCGGATCCGCGAAGCGATCAAGAAGGCGGCGGCGAACGGCTGACGACCGCCGCCGTCGGGTCGGCGGCGACGGCTCTGCCGCGGGCCCTCGGTGAGGAACCTCTTGGCTTGCTCAAGGGGAGATTGAAGTCGCCGGGGCGTGGGGCATGGTCCGGTCAGCCGGTGCGTACGGCCCGGTGGAAGGGGGACATGATCATGACTGCTTTGGTCGTGGTGGCCGCTGCCGTGCTGGGGATGGCCGTGCTGTGCGCCTGGCTCGTGCGTCGGGCTTGGCGGCGTGCCTGGGACGATCTGGGCCGGCAGGCGTCCGGGTATGGACGGGGGAGTGGGCAGCGGTCCAGGACGTGGCTGACGAGCAGCGGTACGGGTGCGGCGGCAGCGACAGGAGGCGGCGCCGACACTTCGTCCAGCTGGTCGTCCTGGTATGTCACGGGTGACGCCTGCGACGGCTCGTCGTCCGGTTCTTCCTGCAGTGGTTCCTCCTCCTGCTCCGGCAGCAGCTCGTCCTCCTGCGGCAGCAGTTCTTCGTCCTGCGGCAGCAGTTCGTCCTCCTGCGGCAGTTCCTGTTGACGGCTGCGGCGTTCAGAGGCGAGCTGGTCGCACCGCGAGAACGGACGGCCCGGCGCCGGTGCGCCGGGGCGTGCGCATGCCTCTGCGTCTGCGCAGGCGTCTGTGTCTGTGTCTGTGTCTGTGTCGTGGCTCAGCGGACCGCGCGGCTCACGCGGTGTGGATCTCCAGGGCGGCACGCACGGCGGACTCCACGGCTCCCTCGATCCACGCCGGCATGACGCACGTGTGGTCCCCGGCGAAGTGCAACGGCCCTTCGCGTACGGGGATGGCGGGCAGCAACTCCGTGTGCTGCCCGGGCAGGAGCACGGACGCCTCCCCGTACGCGTACGGGTCGCGCAGCCAGCTCTGCGTGCGGCCCGCGCCGGTGTAGAAGACCTCGATGCGCCGGCCGTAGACCTGCTGGAGGCCGCACAGAGCGTGCGGGTACCGTGCCTCGTCGTCCAGCGAGTCCCAGCGCAGCGCGTCGTCCGCCCAGCTGTAGGAAGCCAGGACGACACCCCCCCGCGCTTCCCGGAACAGGATGGGAGGGGTGGAACATGAACCGGTTGGCGTTGTCCGACACCGAGCCGCCACCCACAACGCCGACCGCCTCCGGCTGGCGCGTGATAGCGCGGTTGGCGGCGTAGTGAGTGCGCTGACCGGCTGTGATGAGCGCTCCGGGCACGGAGAGACGGGGCCTAGCAGGCTGCCGTCCGTGGCGGTGCGGTCGGTGCGGCCGGCGTCGTACAGGCGCGGGTCGACGGCGTTCAGCTCGCGCTTCCAGTCGGCTCGTCGAACTCCCACCAGCGGCGGCTGAACTCCAGCAGCACCTTGGTCGCGCAGTCGTAGTGCAGTTCGCAGACCGCGCGGCGCTGGCCGTACGACATGGGCGGGACGATCTGTACATGGCGCAGTCCGGAGAACGGCACCGTGACCACGGCGGCGTCCGCGGTGAACTGCTCGCGTACGACGGGACCGTCGCGGCCTCGGACGCGGTGTCCACCCACACGTGCGGGCCCTTGCTCCGGACGTGCTCGGTGTCCGGCGAAGGGCATCGGGGTGGTGATACTCGATGCGCGTGACACGGCGGTCGAACCGCACGTCCCCGCGTACGCGTTCCAGGAGGGCGTCCGGCAGTGCGGCCGTGCCGCCCTCCAACTCGTGGAAGGGCGTGTCGGGGCACAAGGACCTCTGGGTCGCCACGTACTCCTACAACCGGAACATCTGGGCCTGGAACGAGATCAGCGGGTGACCCGCCCAACGCTGCCGGCTCGTTGACCCGATACGCCCCACCGCTGTGAGGGCCCGGAACGCGGAAACCGTTCCGGGCCTCACAGCCGTCCCCGCCGTATGATGAACCGTCAGAAAATCTGCCGATGGGGCTGCTTGGACGCTTGACCAGCGTTGCCCGGCCTCTCGGTGGTACCGGAGGGGGGACACGGGACATTGGGGCGTTCGCCTGAGCAGCTCGGGATCTGGCTGCGTGACCGCCGTGTGCACCTGGGCCTGAGCCAGGCCCAACTCGCCGAAACCGCCGGGGTCAGTACCCGCGGCATCCGCGAGATCGAACGCGGGCGGGCAGCGTCACCGTGCAGCCTGTCGTTGCTGCGGCTGATCGCGGCACTGGGGCTGGAAGCCGGGGCGGAACCCGGTGCCGCGAGGCGGGGACGTTCTCCGCGTCGCGGTGCTCGGTCCGCTGATGCTGCGGGTGGCGGGGGAGACCGTGGACGTCGGGGCGGCCAGGCAGCGAGGTCTGCTCGGCCTGCTGGCCCTTCAGTCGGGACTGTCCGTGGGGCAGGACGAGATCGTCGACGTCCTGTGGGACGGCAGCCCGCCCGCCACCTGTCTGAACCTGGTCCATACGCGTTGCCCGGCTACGCCGCCTGCTCGCCGCGGTGAACAGGGCGGGGCAGGCATCGGACGGGTGCTGCGCCGTAGCTCGACCGGCTACCCGCTGCACCTCGCCGAAGGCCAGTCGGACGCCGTGGAATTCACCGACCTGGCGGCACGGGCCTCCGCCGAGGCGTGCCGTACGGGTGCCCTTGAGCCCTTAGAACCACTAACAGATTGCGCTCGGAGCTTGGTGTGCGTCATGTGTCCGGCGCCTCATGGGTGTTGGTCCAGCAGCTCGATGAAGGGCCGCACTTGCGTGCGCATTCGACGCGCCGGTCCGGCAGCTTGGGTTCAACTCGCGGTCGAGCCTTTGGCCAGCGCGTCCATGAGGAGGTCGACGAGCCGACTGGCCTGCTCTTTGGTGCCGTGCTGCACGGCATAGGCGATGCCGCCCATGAGGAGTAGGACATCGTCGGAGGTGACGTCGGTTCGCAGGCTGCCGTCTCGGGCGCCGGCCTCGAGGAGGGTGGCGACGGCGTCGGTAAGGAGTGCGCGGCTGTCGGCGTATGGGTCGACTCCGGAGGCGATGACCGCGTTGAGTGCTGCGGACATGCCGCTCTTGGCCGTGGCGTAGTTGAGGAAGTGTTCCATCCACATCCGAGTGGCCGCGGCGGCCGGATGCTGGGCGAGGAGGTCTGGTGCCTTCTCGCACACGCGGGTGAGTTGGTGTCGGTAAGCGGCGTCGATGAGGGCTTCTCTAGTCGGGAAGTGTCGGTAGAGCGTGCCGACACCGACGCCCGCCTGCTTGGCGATGGCGGCCGGCGCGGCGTCCAGCCCCTGATCGGCGAAGACCAGCGCCGCGACCTCCAGCAGACGCTCCCGATTATGTAGCGCATCGCTCCTGGTCCGGCGGGGGGTGGCGGGCATGCGGGTTCCTCCGGTGCCTGTCTCCAGTTGCATTCCGGAATGCGTTCCGCTTAACTTCTAACCGGAATACGTTCCGGTAGCACTCTACTCCAGGAGACTCCATGCCCACCCCCTCCGACAAGGCAGTACGTCACTGGTTCGTCACCGGAGCCTCCGGCGGCCTGGGCCGCCACCTCACCGAGTACGCCCTCCAGCGCGGCGACCGCGTCACGGCCACGGTCCGCCGCCCCGCAGCTCTGCAAGACCTGCGCGAGACGTACGGCGACCGGCTGACCCTCGAGACCCTCGACATCACCCGGTCACCCGACATCGACAAGGTGATCGGCAAGACTCTCCAGTCCGCACCGGTGGACATCGTCGTCAACAACGCCGGATACGCAGTCGTGGGCGCCGCCGAGGAGATGACTGTCGAGCAGATCCGCGACCAGATCGAGGTCCTCCTGCTCGCTCCGATGCTGATCACCCGGGCCTTCCTGAAGCCGATGCGCGAGCAGGGCGGAGGCCGAATCATCCAGATCTCCAGCATGGGCGGCCAGATCGGCACCCCCACACACAGCTCCTATCACGCGGGCAAATGGGGGCTGGAAGGCTTCACCGAGAGCGTCAGCCGCGAAGTTGCCGACTTCAACATTCACCTCACCCTGGTCGAGCCCGGCGCCACCCGCACCGGCTTCGCCTCGGCCCTGCGCTACACCACCGAATCGACCCCCTACCGCGACAACGCCGTCGGCCAGACGCGGCGCTACCTGGAGACCGCCGACGAGAGCGTCTTCACCGGCGACCCGGCCAAGCTCGCCGCCGCCATCTACGACACCACCCGCCACCCGAACCCGCCCCTGCGCCTGGCTCTCGGTTCCGACACCTACAACGCCATCCACACCGCACTCACCGAACGTCTCACCGCACTCGAAACCCAGAAGGAACTTGCTGCATCCGTCGCCTTCGCCCACTGATCCACCCACCGACACGAGACGTCAGAACACCCCGGCCGCAACCACCGAGCCACGCATGGGACTGTAAATCGTTCGGCCCTGTCTCACTTCGGTGGTGACGGAGCGTGCTGTTATCCGAGGAGGATGCGGTGCCGGAGCAGGGTGAAGCCTGCTCGTCCGTGCATCTGGCGCGCGATCCGTTTGGTCTTGGCGTTGACGCCCTCGGTGGGGCCGTTGCTGTACGGAAGCGTGAGCGCGGCGATCACTGCGTCGCGGTCTCGGTCCAGGCCCCGGGCGAAGGAGTGCAGATGGGGCAGATCGGTCGCGCGGACCTGGACGATCCAGCGTGAGAGCCCGTCGGCGTTTTCTTCGCGAGGCGTCAGGAGCTGGGCGAAGTCCGCGATGTGGGCGGCCAGTTGGGTCATCTCGGGGCAGGCGGCGGTGAGCTTGGCCAGGAACTCGTGCTGCTCGGGCTTGAGGTTGTCGGGCCTGGTGAGGAGCATCCGGGCGAGCCGGCGTGGGGAGATGTGGCTGCGGTCGGCGTCCGCGCGGCCTTGGTTGATGTACTTGTGCAGAAGGTTCAGGCAGCCCGTGAAGCCGAGGGTCTTGATCTCTTCGAAGAGGTGCTGGACGGGGACGCCGGGGTCTTCACTTCGGCGTTTGCGCAGGTGCTCGCGGTAGGGGTCGACGAGGCCGGCGCGGTATTTGGGGACGCGGAGCATGCGCTCGGGCCGGTCGGCTCGGGCGTAGCGTTTGACGGTGTTCAGGGCCAGTTGCAGGCGGCGGGCGCATTCGAGCAGGCCCACGCCCTTCTCGAGCAGGCCATGAACCTGATGCCAGCGTTCGAGGGTGGTCTGAGCGCGGGGCCCGTCGTAGATCGGCGCGTCCAGTACGGTGGCCCAGCAGGCACTGTGTGCCTTCACCTCGCTCAGGGCGGCTTCGCACAGGTTCTTCCATAAATGCCAGCGATCACCGACTTGCACCGCGTCAGGCAGAGCACGGCGGATGGCCTCGGCATAGGTCGCCGAGCCGTCACGGCACACGACCTCGATGCCCGGATGCCCGCGCAGCCACGCTTCCAGCGTGTCGGCCGTGCGGTCGGGCAGCACGTCGATCCGCTCATGTGTCTCGGCGTCGATCACCACGGTGGCATAGCGGTGCCGTCGGCGCAGGGCGAAATCGTCGACGCCGATCACGCGGGGCACCCGCCCGGTGGGCAACGGGATGCGCAGCAGGGTGCGCAGGGCCGTGTGACGGGACAGCCCCACCGCGAGCATCGCCAGCAGACGTGATCCCGCCCGGCCCGCTAACTCTTTGACCACGGCCTTGACCTGCCTGGTCAGACGGGCGGTGCGTCGCTGGTATCGCTCCAGCACCCCGGGCACCTGTTCGCGGAAGGTGTGGCGGCAGCCTCGCGTGGGACACACCAGACGCCGCACCCGCACACGGACCACCACCCGTCGCCCGTCGACCGGAACGTCGGCCACCGTCCGCCAGTGATAGCCGTGCACCCGTCCCGACGAGGCCCCGCACAACGGGCAGACCGCGGTGTCCAGCGACGTCCGTGCCCGCACCACGATCCGCTCACCCTCGTCGACCACATCCTCCATGACCAGCGGGGACAGACCCGAAAACACCGTCTGCACAAGCTCGTTGACATCCATCACACGAAGGTCAACGACCCTCGCAACTCTCCGTCACCACCGAATGTGAGACAGGGCCCGTTTGACAGACCCTGACTGCACCACACAAGTTTGACCAGAGCCCATTCTCGTGGACGAAGCCATCGCATCCACCGCCTTGCGCCGGTGGCACGTCTGTGACGTGTATGGAGTACTGCCAGTTGTCGGTGTTGACCCGAGAGCCCTCGGCCCCGTTGAAGTCGTCGGTGAACACTTCTGTCCAGCCCGACGAGGGCGGAGGCGGCGAGGCGTTCGCGGGCAGGGTGACCGCCGCGGCGGCGCCCGCGCCCAGGCCCAGTGTGCTCAGTACGGCGATGAGCACACGCCGACGAGGTGTGCGTTTGCTGTGAGTTCCGCTCATGGGTGCCTCTTCACTGAGGGTGGGGGAGGAGTGCGAGTGCGCTGAGACTCCTCTCAATACAGCTGCCACGGACAATGCGCTCGCTGTGACTCCGGCCGTCGAGAGGTAAACCGAGAAACTGCTTACGGGGGAGGGGAGTTCATGTCGTGAACGATGGGCGGGCCCGGGGCGGTGACCGGTCTCGCGGCGATGGGAACGCTGCGGGGTGCCAACCACCTGTCGGTGCGAGGACGTGCGCAACTTCCCCGCACCGATTGCACAACACCCTTGCCTTGAGCCGCGAGTGAAGGGAAAGGATCGCCTCCGCAACCCCGAACGCACTTGCGGAGAGGCAGGTGGACGGATGTCCCTGGCGGAGCGAATGGGCGGCGAAGGCGGCGGCCCGAAGGCGATCGACGGCTTCGGCGGCACCTCGAGCGGTGGAGGAATCAGGACCACGGCCGGGCGTCATGCGCTCCTGCCGCTACGGATATTCCTGGGCATCACCTTTGTCTACGCCGGTTTGAACAAGCTCGCCGACTCCGCCTTCTTCGCCGACGGCGGTAACGGCTCGCTCGCCTCGACGCTGGAGGGCGCACACCGGACGGCGGCCGCGCCCTGGCTGATCGACCTCGCACTGAACAGCCCGCAGGGCTTCGGCTATGCCATCGCGGCGGGCGAAATCGCGGTGGGAGCGGGGACGTTGCTGGGGCTGTGGGCCCGCCTGGCCGCCTTTGGCGGGGGGCTGCTCTCGCTCATCTACTGGCTGACGGTGAGTTGGCAGACCGAGCACTACTACTACAGCAGCGACCTCGTCCTTCTGATGGCCTGGCTGCCGCTGTTGCTGTCCGGGGCGCCGTCGTACTCGCTGGATGCGGTGTTGGTGGTGCGGCAAAGGCGGAGGGGGCAGCAGATCTTCGGCCCTTGAGGGTTAACCCCGATGTCCGGATCGCCGCACCGTGTCACCATGGGCCGGTGGCGCGAACGGCCGTGATCGTGGACGACCACGCCGGCTTTCGGGCGCAGGCGAGCGAACTGCTCCGGGCGGCGGGGTACGAGGTGGTGGGTTCCTGCCCGGACGGACAGTCCGCGCTGGACTCGATCGCCGCGTTGCGCCCGGATGTGGTGCTCCTCGACGTTCAGTTGCCGGACATCGACGGGTTCCGTGTGCTGGCGCGGGTCGCCGCGCTCGCCGACCGGCCGGCCGTCGTGTTGATTTCGACCCGGGAGGCGGCCGACTACGGCAGCCGCGTGCCGCGCAGCGGGGCGGCGGGGTTCATCACCAAGGCGGACCTGTCGGCCGACACTCTTGCCAGAACGCTCGCATCGCCATGAACGGGGTGGCCGGGGTCGCGGCGGGTCTGAGCCGGTTGCCGACAACGGTGCCGGTGATGCTCGTCGGGCGGACGCGCGCAGGGCGCCGATCCGGCGGGCACAGGCGGTCGCCCTGGGGGCGTTGGCCCTGTGCTGTGCCCTGCTGGTGACGGTCGGGTTCAGCCTCGGCCTCTATCTGCCCAACCTGCACAACGGGCTCATCGCGGCGTCGTTCGCGGCGGTCGGCCTGTTCGTGGTCGGCAGGCGGCCTGGCAATCGGGAAGGCTGGTTGTTCGTCGCCACCGGGCTCGCCAGTGCTGTGATGTTCTCCGGCCGCCAGTACGGCTTCTTCGCCATGAGGCGACCCGATGAGGACTTGCCGGGCGTGGCGTGGGTGACCTGGCTGGGCGTCTGGCCGCTCGCCCTGGTGCTGGTACTGACCGGTGTCACCCTGATGTGCTTTCCGGACGGGCGGCTGCCGTCCCCCCGCTGGCGGCCGGTCGTGGTCGTGATGGTCGCGGTCGGCATCCCGGTGGCGCTGATGTCGGCGCTGTGGCCGCTCGAGTTCGCGGAGAACGGGCTCGCCGTGCCACATCCCTTGCAGGTGGGCGGGTACGAGTGGGCGCTGCGGCTGTGGAACGTCGCCGGCCCGGCAAGCTACCTGGCGTTCCAGATCGCCTGGGTGGTCTGTGTCATCGCCCGGATGCGGCGCGCCGAAGGGGACGAGAAACGCCAGTTGCGCTGGTTCGCCTACGCGGCGGTCGTTGCCGCCGCGGCCATGGTGGTCGGTCTGCTCGCCTTCGGCTCCCCTGCGCTCGGTGTGCTGACGGTGCCCGTGGTTCCCCTCGCCGCCGGCGTGGCGATCGTCAAGTACCGGCTGTACGACATCGACGTTGTCATCAACAAGTCGCTCGTGGTTGGTGCCATGGCGGCCGTCGTGACCGCCGGCTACGTCGCCGTCGTCGTCGGAGTGGGACGCCTTGTCGGCATCGCGCCGGATACGAACCCGGTGTTGCCCATCCTGGCGACCGCGATCGTCGCGGTCGCCTTCGAACCGGCCCGACGCCGCGTACAGAGGCTCGCCGACCGCTTCGTCTACGGCAACCGGCCCTCCCCGTACGAGGCGCTGGCGCAGTTGTCGACCCAGCTCAGCCACAGCGGCCGGCACATCGACCTGTTCACCGGGCTGGCCTCGACCGTCGCCGACAGCGTGGGAGCCACCGATGTCACCCTGTGGATCGGTGCCGAGGAGAAGCTGGTGGCGGTGGCGTCGTGGCCCCCGGCGACCGACCGGGTAGCGGACCTCATCACCCCACACGCACTGGCGTCCCTGAGCGTTGGCGGACGCGTCCACGTGCGGCCCATCGTCCACCAGGGAACACTGCGCGGAGCCGTCACCCTCACCAAAGCGCGCGGCGAGGCACTGACCCGCGCGGAGGACCGGCTGTTGCACGAGCTCGCCGCCCAGGCCGGCCTCGTCATCGACAACGCCGGTCTCGGAGCCGAACTGCAGCAACGCCTGCAACAGATCTCGGTCCAGGCCGCCGAGCTGCGGGCCGCGGCCAAACGCATCGTGGGCGCCCAGTACGAAGCCCGCCGACGCATCGAACGCGACCTGCACGACGGCGCCCAACAGCGGCTGGTCACACTGGCGCTCACCTTGCAGGTGGTCTCCGCGCGGGCGGCCGCGACCGACGACGCCGGGCTCGCCACCAAGGTCGAGGAGGCACGGGGCCAACTGTCCCTGGCGCTGGCGGAACTCCGCGAGATGGCCCGGGGCATCCACCCCGCCATCCTGACCCAGGAAGGACTCGAGGCCGCTCTGGGCTTCCTCGCCGAACGTGCCGCGCTGCCGGTGACGATCGACGTCAGCCTCGGCCGCCGCCTCGCGCAGGACGTCGAAGCGACGGCCTACTTCGTGGTCAGCGAGGCGTTGACCAACGCTGCCAAGCACAGCGGGGCCTCCAGGATCACGGTCGCCGGGCGGCTCGACGAAGGCCTGCTGTCGATAGACGTGTCCGACAACGGACGTGGCGGAGCGGACGGCCACTGGGGCAACGGTCTGCAGGGCCTGGTCGACCGGCTGGCTGCCCTGAACGGACGACTCACGGTGCACAGCCCGGTCGGCGGCGGCACCCTGCTCACCGCGGAGCTCCCATGCGGGTGATCGTGGCCGATGACGCGCTGTTGTTCCGGGAAGGCACCGCTCGCATCCTCAGCGAGATCGGGTTCGAGGTGACCGGCCAGGCCCGCAACGCCAAGGAGTTGCTCGACTTCGTCCGTCACGATCCACCCGATGCCGCGATCATCGACATCCGGATGCCGCCGACCCATCGCGCGGAGGGCATCGACGCAGCCACCGAGATCCGCCGTGACCATCCCGACGTGGGGCTCCTGCTGTTGTCCCAGCATGTCGACACCCACCACGCCATGCGGCTGATGACCGAGTTCCGCACCGGCGTGGGTTATCTCCTCAAGGACCGCGTCAGCGACCTGACCACCTTCGCAGGCGACGTACGACGCGTCGCTGCCGGCGACTGCGTCATCGACACCGAGCTCGTCACAAGGCTGGTCAACAAGAAACGCGAACGCGACCCACTCGCCAACCTCACCGGACAGGAACGCAAGGTCCTCTCCCTCATGGCCCAGGGCCGCTCCAACAGTGCGCTGTCCGCCGAACTTCACCTCAGCGGCAAGACGATCGAAGCCCACGTCCGCAGCATCTTCAACAAGCTCGACCTCGCTCCGGACCCCGGCGACCACCGGCGTGTGCTCGCCGTGCTCACGTTCCTCCGGTCCTGACCAGGGAGTCCGTGGGCCTGGCATGTCGGCTTAGGGCTAGCCCTTATGAGGGTCGAGGGTCTGCCCCGATGAACGTGGCCGCGCACACACCTACGGTCATGCGTAGCCCGAACCGTCCGCCGTGGCGCCAGGGACGCAGCTTCCGGAAAGGAAGACCGAATGGCATCCGTACCCGTGACACAGAAGCCGGCGCTCGCCCGCCGCACAAACCTCCTGACCGCGTGGTCGCTCGTGACCGGCGGCGTGTTCTTCCTGGTCGGTGGGGCGATGCACCCCACGGAGGACCTTCCCGACCTGAGCATGGCGCAGCAACTGCGGGCCATGTACGAGGATCCGGCCTGGTACCCCGGGCACGGGGCGATGTTCATCGGCATGGTCCTCATCACGGCAGCACTCTTCGCGCTGGACCGGGATCCCCGCATCGCCAACGTGCCGCGCGCCCGGACCGCGACCAGGGTCACCGCCCTCACCAGCATCGCGGCAACCGTCGGTGCGTTGCTGCACCTGGTGGCCGCGACCGACGCGGACCGGATCGGCCAGAGCGACAGCACGCCGCCGCTCTCCGACGTCTACCTCGTGGTGGAAACCATCAGCGTCCCGCTGTTCAGCTTCAGCGTCGCGGCACTCGCCGTCATCGGCGCGCTGACCGGCACCCTCGGCAACCGGCTCACCGCCGTCCTCGGCGTGGTCGGCGGCATCGGGTACGGGCTGGCCGGGGGCACCGCCGTCTTCACTCCCATCTTCGACTTCCTGTTCCCCACCGCACTGGGCGTCGCCTTGTGGATGACCGCCGCAGGGATCGGGCTGCTCCTTCGGCGGCGATCCGCCGGCGCGGAACAAGCGGAATAGACAATTCCCCGCCTGGAAGGCGACCGCCGACCGGGCCGGGAGCCTGCCGGCATACGACCCTCAGCGGGGACCGGGCATTCTCCGGTCCCCGCTGTTCTCGGTTGCACTCACTGAGCTTGGGCCGCGACGCCCGGGTCGCTGGGGCGAGGCGGCGGCGAACAGGGCCGGCGAGGCGAGCGCCGTGTCGACGGCGTACGGATTCGCCCTGCAGGCGTGCGCGAGCGTGCGCAGGCGCACGACGGCAGGCGTGATCCAGGGCCGAGCGGACATACGCGGCTCCTCTGAGCAAGGGCCGACCCTGCGCCCGGCCGGGGAGGGTGCCTCACTGGTGCGAGGGATGTCGCTCGCACGGACACGAAGGCATGAATCCGATCAGCGGGCGGGCGAATCAAGTCGTAACCAGAAGGCACGGAACCAACGGCCGCGTTCCCCATCTTCCAGTACTCCAGTTGCAGTTCGCTATCGCCGCTGGTCAGAACCGGGTTTCTGAGTGTACTCGGCTGATGTGCCGTCAGATTGCGGAAGTTCGCGACCGCGGGTGCGGCGGGCCGTTGTGCTTGTCGTGCAAGATGATGTGCAGCCTGATGTCTGGTCCGCGGAACTGGAAGAAGTGTTCGCGCGGATTGGCCACCGGTTCGGTCGGGTGGATCTCAGCAATTCCTTCGGCTTCTGTGGGCAGAACGTCTCGCTCATCGTCACCGGCGCACGGCACCATGCGTCCCGTACGGCCTCGACGCCACCATGACCCACGCGAACGCACCGTTCGCCGAGCCAACTCGACATCGAGACCCGCTACGGCGTCCGCGAAGGGCGCCGGCTTTGGCTGGCGCCCCGCACCGTGCCTGCTCCATATGCGCCGGTGGCTGTTCCCCGAGGCCGGTGCCGGGGCGGCCTGCCCGGCCGCCTGCGTGACAGCCACGAGCGACGGTCGCTGGCGATGCCGACCGCGGGCGTCTCATGCGGTGCCCGGCATGACAAGCTGTGCTCTCCACTGCCCGAACCCAGGAGGTCACCATGACCGCAGAGTCTGCATCACAAGAAGGTTCGGAGTCAGCTGACGTCGAGAGCCCTGTCCTCTCGCCCGACGATGACGGCCAGTACGACCTGAAGCGCAAGTTTCGGGAGGCCCTGGCGCGCAAGCGCGGTATGCAGGCGGATGCCGCCGACATCGCTGCGAACACCGATGCGTCAAAGGTCCGCGGCGCGCACGGCCCGGCTGCGAACCAGCGATCGTTCCGACGCAAGAGCGGCGGCTGAGTCCAAAACGGCCGCTGGATGGGATTCGGCAGGACACGGCCCGGCAGTGATGCCGATGAGTTGGGCTGGGTCCTGCCGGGTGACGAGGGAAGGTCCGTTCAGGCGGTGCGCAGCGGCTAGACGATCCCGAGGACCTGCTCACACATCCACTGCTGCACGGTCGTGAGCTTGTCCCAGCCGAAACGGACCGACTTCACCCACCGACCGAGGTCCTCGCCCTGGTGCACGACGTCGCCCGGTTCGGTGGGCTGTTCGCCGTCCTGTTCGATGTGCTGGCGGGTGAGGTGGAAGGCGCGCTGCCATTCCACGGGCCATACGGGGCACCAGGAGGGGGCGATGTCCTCCAGCTGTTCGCGCCGCTCCTGCGACAGCGCGCCGGCCGACGATTCGACCGGGACCCCTCGGCACGCCGCTGCTCGATCTCGGCAGCCTTCCACGCGGCGGCCCGCGCGTTCGTCAGAAAAGATGCCCACCTTGGTGCCCTGGTAGGTGGCGTCCAACGACGCCAGGAGGTGGCCGTGCTCGGCAGCCCACCCGCGCGCCGCCGCCAGGCCCTCCTCCCACGCGACGTCGAAATACGACCATTCGGGCGTCTGCTGTTCGGTGCGGACGCGGACCTGCACGGACTGCGCCGGCCGGACCGCGCCGGTCCTCGCGATGGCGACCACGGACACGGCATGCGCTGCTGCCGCTACCGGGGCCGGCCGAAGGCGCACCTGCAACACATCCTCACGGCGATCGCCGTGAACAGTGAGCGCCTCAGCGGCCTGCCACCGGCCGGCGAAGCACCCCCACCCCGGCCGCCGACCGCCTTCCAGAACTTCCTGGACCAGCACGGGATCCCCCGGTTGAACTCCTGGCGAGCCGCCAGCGGCTGACCTCGACGGCTCCAAGATCCCCGAAGAGTCAAGCTCAGGCCAGGCCGACCTGTCGTTGCATGGTCAGCTGGTCGAAGAAGAGGAACTCCTTTTCCATGACGCCGCCCTTGTTCAGGACGCCGATGGTGCACATGTGCAGGGCGAACGGCTTGCCTGTCGGCTGGATGACACCGCCCTTGCCGTCCGGCATCGGGCCGGTGAACGTGCCCTCCCACACGCCGGTCACCGCGACGAAGTTGCCCTTGGCGATGCGGACGGGGTGCACCTCGATCTTGATGTCGGGTGCCCACAGGAACTGGGCCTTCATGTCCTCGATGTGGATGTCCAGGCCGTCGGTGTAGTGGCCGTCGGGCCAGTGGACGCGCACGTCCTGGTCGTGGCTCTCGTCGAAGCGGTCCCAGTCCTGGTGGGAGTAGACGTCGAAGTCGGCGACGTCGAACATCTCCAGGTTGCGGCGCTCCTCACGGGTGAGGTGCCTGGGCCACGGGTACTCCTCGCGGGTCTTGACGGGGTCGCCCATCTTGAAATCGCTCAGGTGGCGGTAGTGGTCCGCGGCCTCGGCCGGGGTACCGCCGTCGAGGACTGTGGTGAGCGCCAGGGCGCCGAAAGCGGCTCCGGCGCCGCCCCTGAGTACGGCACGACGATCCATGAGTCATCACTCCCTAATGATCCGAAAAAACTTGCCTGCGCACACAATTACAGAACTTGGTTGCGCACACAAGTAATGCCTAGGATGGGGGCATGACCGACGACAGCGACAGGCCCGTCCCTCTCACCGCTGACGAGTACGCCCTGGTCAAGGCGCTCCGTCCCGCCATGGCCGCCCTGACCCGCGCCTTCGACGCGAACCTGCACCCCCTGGGCCTGACACATGCCGAGTACGTCGCGTTGATGTTCCTGTCCGAAGCCGAAGGGCGTGCTCTACGCCTGGGCGACCTGGCCGAGCTGTGCCATCAGTCCGCCTCCCACATGGGGCGTACCGTGCAGCGGCTCCAGGCCGAAGGGCTGGCCGTACGGGAGCAGTGCAGCCAGGACGCCCGTTCCTTCCGGGCGGTCCTCACCGACGCCGGTCTGGCCCGCCTGGAACGGGCCTGGCCGGTCCATATCGCGGGCGTCCGCAATCAGCTGTTCGACCAGCTCGAAGGCATCGACCTGGGCAAGCTCGCGGCCGCGTTCCAGCGCATCGTCGACGCAGCCGACTGACCGCGCGCCACGGAATGCCCGCCGGTGAAAGGACGACAACGAGAACGAAAGCGGTGCCTGATGGCCGTTGTGCGTGGCACACCCGTTTAAATCCCCACTCCGGACGGCATCGCCTACGCCTACCTGGCATGACCTCCTTGAGAGCGCTAAGACTTGCTGATGGTGAAGCGGCCAGCGGCCGGGATCTCGCAGGCGCGCGCGGCGGCACTGTGCAACAGCCCCCTCCTGCTACCACCCTGCTACCATGCGGGTGTGACTTCCACGAAGAAGCAGACTCAGGTCCGGCTGGACGAGGACGTCCTCGCAGCCGGCAAGGGCGCCGCGCATGCTCGCGGGCTGGACTTCAACAAGTACGTGGAGCGGCTCATCATCGAGGACACCACCGGCGCCCGCGCCGCTGGTATGACGGCCGCCCAGCGGTTCATCGATGAGCACGGCACGTTCCTCGACGACCTGGAGCAGCAGTTCGACGCCCCGTACGCCGAGCCGCAGCCGGGCGCCGCCGCGTGATCCTGCACGTCGACGAATCCTGGATCCTCGAAGTCGCCGAACGGGCCGGCCACCGTGACCCGGCCGCCGACGACTACGGCGTGCCCCTCGCCGCCGTCGCCCGCCACCGCGGCGAACTCATCGACACCCCCGTCTACGACGGCCCGTACGCCCGCGCCGCCGCCCTGGTACACACGCTGGGCCGCTGCCGCTGGCTGGAGCGCTCGAACCTCACCGTCGCCTGCGCCGTCGCCGTCATGTACCTCGAGGCCAGCAACATCCCCGTCAACCCCACCCGCGAACAGCTCACGGCACTCGCCCACGAGTTGAGCAACCCGCGCTGCACCGCCGCCCGAATCGCCTCGTTCCTGCGCACCTGGAAACCCTGATCCCGGACCGGGCGTTGATCACCTCAGGCCAAGCGGTGCGGGCGATGAAGTGGTGGGGTGCGGCGTTCTGGAAGTCGGTGAGCCCCTACTCGGTCAGGCAGTTCAGTAACTCCCTTGATCGCCAATCGCTGCTGCGGCTGACCGCTCTCGCTCCGTCACGGGCGTGAGCCGAGGTGGGAGGCGCGGCAGGCCAGGGCCTTTGAGGGCGACGGCATGGGCGGGGATGGTGACGACGGCGAGGACCAGGGCGGGAGGAAGTCGAAGTCCTTTGTCCGCTAGGGGCCCCGGAAGCCGTGTCCGGCGATGTCCTCGGGGTCCTCGTGCAAGCTGGTGTCCGCTTGCAGGGTGGGGTGGGCGATCTTCGCGCCGACGTAGTCGACGGGGATGACGGGGTCTCCCTTGGAGTAGATCTCGCCGAACCAGGGGTGATCAGGTCCGGTGGTGGACCTCGTAGTGGATGTGGGCCAGGTAGAGGCTGCGGCCCAGGGCCGCAGCGATCCCCTTCACCGGTGGCGCCGTGCTGTGCCTGCACGGCTGGCTTCCCCTGGCCAAGGTCCCCGGGCGCGCTGACGGCAGGACCTCAGACCGTCCAGGCCACCGCCGCGGCCTGGCTACGAGAAGGAGGTACAGAAAAGTGTCACCTGATGACCACCGGGTGACTGCTGTCCGCTCGGCGATTTACCGGAGTCCAGGGAATGCTTGGACAGCGTCACCGCGAGCGATCAGCCGCCGACACGCCGCGCGAAACACCCCGACCGCACCGGAAGGAATCTCACGCCATGACCGCGACCGCGCCCAAGGCTCCGACTGCACCAGGGGTGCGGTCCTGGTGGGGAATCCCGTTCGCCACCGCCGAGCGATACCGCCGCCCCGTGGTCGCGGATTTCGATCCGGACCGCCCCTATGACCGCAAGGGCGTCGTCTCTGTCCAGCCCGACAGCGGCGACTGGCTCGAAGCGGACAGCGGGACGGGCGAGGACTGCCTGAACCTGAACGTGTGGGCTCCCGAGCAGCCGGCCGGGAAGGCGCTCCCAGTCGCCGTGTACATCCATGGCGGCGGATTCGAGTACGGCGCGAACACGCAGATCACCTCGAACGCCGCCGGTCTCGCCGCGTCGGGGCGCGTGGTGAGCGTGTCGGTCAACTACCGGCTCGGCGCACTGGGCGCGCTCTCGCTGTCGCAGTACGGCGGGCGGCTCGCCGAGGCCAGCAACCTCGGCCTGCAGGACGTCATCGCCGCGCTTGCCTGGGTCAAGCAGAACATCGCCTCCTTCGGTGGCGACCCCGACGACGTCACCGTCTTCGGCCACAGCGCCGGCGCCTACTCCGCCCTCGGGCTGCTCGGAGCCTCCTCCGCGGACGGCCTGTACCGGCGACTGGCCGGATTCTCCGGCGCGCCCTCGCGTCTCGTCCCGGCCTGGTGGGCCGAGGAGCTCGCGGAGCGGTTCGTCACCGAACTCGGTGTCGCGGGCAACCCCGACAAGCTGATCGATCTCGACACGGCCTCCCTGGTGGCCGCCCTGCGCAAGGTCTGTCCGACGGATCTCGGAGTCCGGGGCGGGATGGACAACCAGAGCCTCGGCGTCGTCCTGGACGCCGAACAGCCCGGCTCGGTGCTGCACGCCCACCCCCTGGAAGTCCTGGCCTCGGGCTCGCACCGGGACGTCGACGTACTCCTGAGCACGGCCGGCGACGAGATGGGCTGGTGGGTGGCGAACGACCTCGACCGGTTCGACCCGCACACCGTCGACCGCGTCACCGACGAATTCGCGGGGTGGCGCATTCCCCGCTCCCGCGCCAAGAGGATCGTCGACATCTACGACCAGGGCGGCCGTACCCCTGCCGAGGTCCGCGCCGCGCTCCTGACGGACTACATTTTCACGCTCCCCGCCGCTCGCGGCGCTCTGGCCCACGCCGCCGCGGGCGGCAACGCCCATCTCCTCGCGATCGGGCCCGCCGAGGGCGCGCCCGCCGTGCACGGCACCGAGATGTACGCCCTGGTCGGCCAGGAACAGCCGGGCCGCAGCCCCGAACAGGCCGGCCGTGACACGCGTATCCGCGACATCGTGCTCGACTTCGTCACCGGCGAGCAGACCCGCCTGTGGCCCGCCGTCACGGACCGGCCCACCTCGGGAAGTGTCGGCAACCCTCCCTCCGAGCCCAGCGCCCACTACCAGGCGGTCCTCGACCTGTTCGAGAACATCGCCCGCCCCTGACGGCCGTCGGACGATACGGAACAGCGCAGGGCCACGGGCTGATCACCTGGGTTCCTGCGCCTGGAGCCCCGGCTGGGCCTTCCCACGGGGCGAGCACAGTAAGGAGCTCGGTATGAGCCAGCCGACAGCAGGCGGTGACGCCGCACCGGGGACGATGCGGGCCGTCGTCGTCACCCGGCCCGGCGACCTCGACGCACTGGAGATCAAGGATGTGCCGGTGCCCGTACGCAAGCCCGGCTGGGTGCGGATCAAGGTGAAGGCGTTCGGCCTCAACGAGTCAGAGGTCACCACCCGCAAGGGTGAGTCGGACGCGGTGGTCACCTACCCGCGTGTGCCCGGCATCGAGGGCGTCGGCGTGGTCGATGACGTCGACGAGAACGGTTCGCTGCGGCCGGGACAGCAGGTGGCCACGATGATGGGCGGCATGGGGCGCTCGTACGACGGCGCGTACGCCCAGTACGTGACTGTCCCCGCGGCACAGGTCATCCCGTTCGAGACCGGCCTGCCGTGGGAGGTCGTCGGTGCGCTGCCGGAGATGTTCCAGACCGCCTACGGATCGCTGACCACCGGCCTGGACCTCAAGGCCGGGCAGACGCTGCTGATCCGCGGCGGCACCTCCACGGTCGGGCTGAGCGCCGCCACGATCGCGAAGGACCTCGGAGCCACCGTGCTGTCCACCACCCGCAGCCCGGAGCGGGCCGGGGGACTGCGGGCCGCGGGCGTCGACCATCCCCTCGTCGACACCGGCACGATCGCCGACCAGGTGAGCGAGCTGATGCCGGAGGGTGTCGACGCCGTACTGGAACTGGTGGGCTGCTCGGTCCTCGCCGACACTCTCCGCATCGTTCGCCGGCACGGCACGGTCTGCTTCACCGGAGCCCTGGACGGCCAGTGGACGATCCCCGATTTCACCCCGTTCATGATCCCCAACGGGGTGCGCCTGACGTCCTACGGCGGTCAGGCCGCCGACCTCCCGGCCGACGTCTTCGCCCGCCAGCTCCAGGCCATCGCCGCAGGACGTCTCAAAGTCCCGGTCGCGAAGGTCTACCACGGCCTGGAACAGGTCCGTGACGCCCAGGCCGACCTCGAGTCCGGCACCACGCCGGGCAAGCACGTCGTCGTCCTGGACGACTGAGACCTGGGCAACTGAGAAACGACAACCAACCACCCACGATGCGCGACGGTCGACAACGGCCGGCCACAGCATCCGTAAGAGGAACTGGCAGAGGAGTGGGAGAAGTCCTTCAACGAACGGTGGAGCGTCGGCGACAACCACGGCTACCTCGACAACTACCCCGAGGAGATCAGCTACTTCGACCCGATCCTCAAGGAACTGGTCGTGGGACGCGACAAGGTCATCGCACACCTCGAGTCGATCTACTCGAACCCGCACATCGTGCGCAGTGAGTACCTCTACCCGGCGGTGAGCGTCGCCGACAGCGGTGACTTCGCGGTCCTGGCCCTACAACCTGAACACCTGTGTCCGCGACGGCAACGGCAGCGAACGGCAACGGCGCGCCTGGAACGCCACCGAGGCGTACCGGCTGTTCGACGGCGAGTGGTGCATCGTGCACTCCCATTGGGCGTTCACGCAGACCGCGAAGGGAGCCCTCGCCTCCTGACGGGCAAGGGGTCTCCGCCGCGTTTCCGTCACGCGTCGGTCCTCGCTGCGCGGGCCGCGAAGGCGGCCGGGGTGAGACCGCTGCGGTCGCGGAAGAAGCGGCCGAAGTTCGCGGGATCGGTGAAGCCGAGGTGGACGGCCACAGTCCGGGCATCCCACCGGGCACCTCCCAGCAGGCGCCGGGCTTCCAGGAGGCGCCGCTCGTCGATGAGTTCGCGTACTCCCTTGCCGGTGGCGTCCCGGGTGGCGCGGCTGAGGGTGCGGACCGAGCAGCCGAGCAACTCGGCGTAGTCCGCGGCTTGGTGCAGTTCGCGGAAGTGCAGCTCCAAGGCGTCCAGGAACCGCCCGTACCTGTCGGCACGGCCCGTGCCGGCCGTGGCCGTGCCGATGGGAGCGATGCCCGGGGAGTTGGCCAGGCGCAGCAGCAGCGATTCGAGCAGGCTGCGCCGCAGGGCGTGGTGGGTGTCGAGGGGGCGGCGCCCCAGTGCGCGGTGTTCGTCCAGGAGTTGGAGTGCCGTCTGCTGGAGCCAGGCGGTGTCGTCGGGGTGCGGGGTGAGCACGGCAGGGGCGTCGTGCGCGGTGAGCGGGGCCAGGAGACGGGCGAGGTCGGGCCGCAGCACGTCCGGTTCGAACAGGATGAACGGGCCGTGGGCCGCGCCGGGCGGATGCCAGCGCTGCGCGTGCCCGGGACGCACCCATAGCCACTGGCCGGGGGCGACGGTCCGCGTGACGTGGTCGACGTCGTGCCGCAGCTCACCCTCGGTGACCCCGATGAGGTAGTGGAAGGTGGCACGGCCCGGACGGGGCGGGTTCCACGGCCAGTCGTCGTGCTGGGCGAAGAAGTCCTCGACGGTACTCACCTCAAGGCCGTAGGGAGTACCGACCGGGGGCTGGAAACCGTACAGCGGAACCGCAGCTGGTCCGGCCGCGGTTCCGCCCGGCCCGGAGTGTCGCTTGTCGACCATCACGTGTCCGCAGCCTACCGCCCTTCCAGTCGGCTTCGACGGAAGGATGGGACGTGCCACCGCGCCCGCGCGGCGCGCCCTCCGCCTCCTTCGATGCCACGTCCGTCACCACTTGAGAAGGCGCACCACCCATGAACGGATTGGCCCTGCACAAGACCGCCGCCGACTGCGCGGAGGAACTCCCCGGAGCCCGGCTGGAGCATCCCTTCGGCCCGGACTGGGAGGTCTACAAGGTAGGCGGCAAGGTGTTCATGCTGATGACCGACGTCCCGGGGCGGCCCGTCGTGATCCTCAAGGCGGACCCCGGCGAGGCCCACGCCCTGCGGGAGCAGTACAGCCACATCACCCCCGGCTACCACATGAACAAGAAGCACTGGATCACGCTGGAGAGCGGAGAAGGTGTCGACAGGGAGCTCGTCGTTGAGCTCGTCACCGACTCCTACCGGCTCGTCGTCGCCCACCTGCCCAAGGCCGAGCGGCCTGTCGACCCGCACACCTACGGCACCGGCGCACGGGCGGCCCGGTGAGCGCGGCCGGTGACCGGCTCCAGGACACCGCCCGCCAGGCGGCCCTGGCCCTCCCCGACGTCAGCCACGGATACCCCTTCACCCCGGGACTCGACGTGTACAGGGTCGCGGGGAAAATGTTCCTGATCGTCACCGACGACCCGGACGAGCAGATCATCACGGTCAAGTGCGAACCCGAACACGCCCGCGCGCACGTACGCGGCTACGCCTCGATCACACCGGGCCGCTACCTCGACAAACGCCACTGGATCTCACTGGGGCCGGGACCCGGCATCACCGAGCGACTGATCACCGACGCGGTCGAAGATTCCTACGGCCTGGTCGCCGAGCGGCTGCCGCGACGCGACCGCCCCAGTGCCCGATGAGCGCCGCGAGCTTCCCTGCGAACGGCTGAGCCCTCGCTCGTCAGTGTCCCGTGCAAGGGCTCGCCCCGTCCGCACACGTTTCGCCTGCGACCCGAGAGACCGATGGAACCGACCGTAGTGACCCTGGCGCTCTTCGACGAGGAGCCCTCCCGGCCAGTCGCCGACCGCCTGCGCCCCACAAAGCTGGAAGACGTCGTCGGGCAGGACCACCTCCTGACCGCGGACGCCGCAGCTGGGCCCGCATGCTCGCCCAGCAGCGCCTCAGCTCCACCCACCTGCGGGGCCGCCCGGCGTCGGGAAGACCACCGTCGCCCGGCTCCTCGCGGACGGCAGCGACAAGGCCTTCGAGCCGGTGTCGGCCACCTTCTCCGGCGTGGCCGAACGGCTCCATGCCACCAATGGTAAGTGGATCGACTTGCCTCAAGGGTGGTGCGGGAGTTACCTTCGAGTGGTGAGTCCATCGACTTACCTTACGCCTCGGCAAGGAACAATGAACATGAATCGTCTTGCGGGCAAGCGCGCCCTCATCACCGGCGGCACGAGTGGGATCGGTCTGGAGACCGCGCAGCGTTTTGTCGCGGAGGGGGCCGACGTGCTGGTCACAGGTGTCACACCGGCCAGCATCGACAAGGCGCGGCAGATCCTCGGGGACAAGGTGCCAGTGGTGCAGGCCGATGCGCGCGATCTCGATGCGCAGCGCGGTCTGGCGGAGCGGGTGCGTGAGCACTTCGGGGAGCTGGACGTGGCGTTCCTGAACGCCGGAGTCTCGGACTGGCGGCCGTTCGAGGACCACACGGAGGACAGTTTCGACCGGCTCTTCGACATCAACGTCAAGAGCGTCTTCTTTCTCACACAGGCCCTGGTGCCCGTGCTGGCCAACCCGTCCTCGGTCATCCTCAACGCGTCCAACAGCGCGCACGGCGGCTACGGGCAGTCGAACGCCTACGCCGCGACGAAGGCGGCTGTCGGCTCCCTGATGCGGTCGTGGAACGCGGACCTGCTCAGGTCGCACGGCATCCGGTTCAACGCGGTCAGCCCCGGTCCGGTGGACACCCCGCTGTACTCCAAGCTCGGGATCGAGGACCCCGCGGTGCAGGCGGCGGTCCTGGAGGGGATCAGCTCCGGCATCCCGCTGGGTCGCATGGGTATGCCCGAGGAGGTCGCGGAAGCCGTCGTGTACCTGGCCTCCGATGTCTCCGCCTTCGCTGTGGGCCAGGACCTTATCCTGGACGGAGGCCAGACCGTCCTCTGACATCGAGGATGCGGCTGGGAGACGGGCGAGGGGCGTGGGTATGTCGGTGGCCGACCGAGCGGAAGCCGGTGGCGATACGTGCCGGGCCGGGTATCACGCGCAGATCAAAGCGGAGAACCGCGCGCGCATCATCCGCGCCGCCCGCGACCTCTTCCTCGCCCAGGGATACGACAAAACCTCCCTTGCCCAGATCGCCAAGGAGGCCCGCGTCTCGACCGGCACCCTCTTCAAGCGGTACCCCTCCAAGGCTGCACTGTTCGCGGCCGTCACCTCCGAACAGTGGCAGCTGGATGTGCAGTACGCCGAACCGCCCCCGCCCGGTGATCCCCGGTACGGGCTGGACCACATCGGCCGTGACTACGCCTGCCTGGTCTCGCGGCCCGGCACGGCGGCGCTGTGCCGCCTCATCATCACCGAACTTCCCCAGATGCCGGAACTCGCCGACATCGTCGGCACCGGCTTCGCCATCGACCGCGGCCCCTTCTTCGACCGGCTCCGCGACTACCTGGAAGCCGAAGCGCAGGCCGGCACACTCGACTTCCGTTCGGCCGACGGACAGCCACAGTCGGCATCCGCAGTGGCCGAACAGTTCCTCGGCATGATCTGCAGCCAGTTCCTGTGGCCTCAACTCGTACGGACCGACTTCGTCCCGCCCGACCCCACCGACGCCGCGATCGTGGACGAAGCCGTCGCCCTCATGCTCACCCGCTATCGCACCGGATCCTGAACCCCGGACTATCAGTTCACGCTGCCAGGACCCCGACACGTCGCCCTGCGGAACATCCCTTGGTATCCGATCGCTCCGTGGGCTGCGTGACGTGTTCCGGCACACCATCAGCCGCGCCTGATGCCAACTCCTGTACCTACCCCGGTCCCTCGGGGCGCGAGCGGCGGCAAGAGTGGGGCCCCACGGTCAGGATGAGCGCAGAAGAGAGGCGTGAGAGCAATGCCCTTGGCGGCCTCCTCGAAGGTGCGCCCGGTGTCCTCCATGCACCGCTGAGCCGCCGCGAGGAAGATCGCCTTCTTGCCTGGGAAGAGCCGGAAGAGACACGGCTGCGAGACACCGACTCGCTTGGCGATCGCCTCGGTCGACGTGCCGTGGTAGCCACCGCGGGCGAACTCGGCGGTCGCCGCCCGGATGAAGGACGGTGAAGAGGCCCCGCACGCCATGGCGAACGCGTACACCAAGGTTATCGCCGATCAGCCTGAGCGCCTGATGATGCAGATGCAGACGTGCGTCGCGGTGGCCGAGAAGGAGGGCGACCGCATGCGCCGCCTACTGCCCGATTCAGCGTTCGACGCTTTCATCACCAGGCAGTTCCCTTCACCGCCATGACCTACCCGAACGTGTTCGCGGTGGTCGTAGCGCCGGACGACGCGCGCTGGCCGACCGTCCTCGGTCCCTCCGCGTACCGCGCCTTGCGCGGCCGCCTCGCCGCCGACGGCCCGCACTAGCCCTCCGTCCCCGCACGTCCCTGATGTCTACGGGAGTTGTTGTGCACCACACGACCTTTCTGGCCGCCACGACGGACAAGAACCTCGAACTCGTCCTACGGGTCCTGCCCGCGATCGTGGTCATCATGGCGGCCTCGGCCCTCTGCGGACGCCTCGCCATGCTGGTCAAACAGCCGCGGGTGCTCGGGGAGATGGTCGCCGGCGTCCTGCTCGGTCCCACCCTGTTCGGCGTGCTCTTCCCCGCAGCGCAGAAGGCGGTCTTCACCCCTGAGGTGAAGCCCATCCTCTACGTCCTGAGCACCATCGGCCTGACGCTCTTCATGTTCCTGGTCGGCGCCGGCCTCGATCACGAGGGCGGCAATGGCAAGAAGGACACCAAGAACGCCGCCGACCGTCTCCGGCATCGTCCCGTCCCTGCTGCTCGGCGCCGGAGCCGCCCCCCTGCTCTACGACCGGCTCTCCCGCCCCGACGTCACCCCCTTCGAGTTCGCACTATTCGTCGGCGGTGCCCTGTCGATCACGGCCTTCCCGATGCTCGCCCGCATCCTCTACGAGCGGCGGCTGCAGAACTCGCCCATTGGCCGCATGACCCTGCTCGGCGCCTCCCTCGACGACGCCGCCGCCTGGTGCTTCCTCGCCGTGCTGTCGGCCATGCACACCGGAGCCGGAGCCCTGCACGTCCTGCGCACCATAGCCCTCACGGCACTGTTCGCCCTTGTCATGCTGACCGTCGTAGCCCGCCTGCTGCGCCCGATGGGCGCACGGGTCGAGCGCACCGGCCACTTCGGCTTCGACCAGATGTACGTCATCGTCGGCATCGTCCTGCTGGCCGGACTGTTCACCGACTACATCGGCATCTACTCCGTCTTCGGCGGCTTCATCGCCGGACTCGCCATGCCCCGCAACCCCGCCTTCCGCGAGGCCGTGCACAGCCGCATGATGGACCTCGTCTGCGTCCTGCTCCTGCCGATCTTCTTCGCCTTCTCCGGCCTCAACACCGAACTCGGCGGAATCGCCGGATGGGCCATGATCGGCCCGTTCCTGCTGATCTTCGCGGCGGGCTTCATCGGCAAATACGCGGGCTGCGCCCTCGCCATGCGGGGCGTCGGTTTCTCCTGGCGCGAGTCCTGGGCGGTCGGCGGGCTGATGAACGCTCGCGGCCTGATGATCCTCAACTTCATCAACATCGGCCTCGCCCAGGGCATGATCACCAAGGACGTCTTCTCCATGCTGGTTCTGGTCGCGGTCATCACCACCGCCGGCGCCATGCCGCTGTACCGCTGGGCGCTGCCCGAGCGGCTCGAACGACAGATGTCCCCTCCGGCACCGGAGTCCAAGGTCGCCTCCGGATCGATCTCGCCCGAGGCAGAGCCCGCTCAGGCCTGAACCACCGACCGGCCGAACGCGGAGGCGTGCGGCCAGCTACCGGAATTCATCCGTAGTGCACCGGGGTTCAGCCCGGTGGTGAAGCAGGTCTTGTCGTTGCGCCTCGGAGAGGCGCGGTTGTCACTCCTTCATTCACAATGTGAATTCCTTTAATGTGCGGGTCGATGCCAAGGCCGCCAACATGTCAGCTCGCTCTGCATCCGCCGACCGCCCCGGGACCGGGAAATCAGCCCCCTATCACCACGGCGACCTCCGACGGGCGCTGACCGACGCCGCCCTGGACCTGATCGGCGAACGGGGACCGAAGGGCTTCACCCTCACCGAGGTTGCTCGGCGCGCGGGCGGTACGCCGAAGCCCTGGGGCTTACGTGACTACGGAGCGGCATCCCACCGGGACTCTGCCCACCGGCCTACTCGCCCGGCGGGACTCGAACGAAGCCCTCGGTCCAATCGTCCTCATCGAGCTCGCAGGCGTCGAAGTAGAAGCACTCCGGTTCATCACGGAAGCCTGGTAGCAGTCGAGCCTGACGCACACGTTCTTCAACCCGTTCTTGGGTTGAGTAGATACCGAGCAGCTTTACGTCGTCGCCGTCCGCCTCGTCGCAGAACACGCCGCTCTCATCGACGTGCACTGTCGAGCCGTCGTCGCCAGCTTCGTTCTGGTGGCCGACATGCCACAGGGGATACACGATCACGGACCAGAAGCTATCAGCACGCGAGTTCGTGGGGCCTGCGAGGCTCGGCGCCCCTCACCTCCTGGGGCCTCACGAACAGAAACCGGGCATCAACACGACTTCGCCGAGGCCCTGATCGGCCCCCGCTGACGAATCGAGGCTAATGCGGGCCTTCTCCAGATGGAGCCGGAGGGGCTACGCCTTTGGATTGGGTGCCTGCTTGCTCAGCGCGATATCGTCCTGGCGTGAAACCAGCATAGCGCGAGAATCGAGTCGTGAAAGTTCCGACGCTGCTGTAGCCAACTCGTCGTACGATTTCGGCGACACTTAACGTCGTAGACTCAAGCAAATGCATCGCTTGCTGTATTCGCACGCGACCAAGGAATTTGACGGGAGTTACACCGATCTCACGCTGGAAGATTCGACAGAAATGAAACTTGCTCAATCCGGCTATCAGTGCCAACTCGTCAAGAGATAGAGGCTCGCAATAGCGAGTTCGAATTGCTGCAAGTGAGCGTCCTACTGATTCGTTGACCTCTTCAGCTGCTATGCCGCCGTGTACTTCCATACAGCGTCCCGTTTTGTTCCTGTCCATCGCACTCAATGATTCCTCAGCGTATGTGCTATCCCCCGCGAAGCGGTCAGACCTAGCGGGTCTCCAGATGACGACTGGGGTGAGGCGCGGCGTGGCGCAGGAGGGGGCATCAGCTCGCGTTTGGCGACGAGAACGAGGAGGGCATAGCCGGACAGCAGTAGCGCGACGGTAAAGATCCACTCGTAGGAGTTCGAAGGGTCGTAGACGCGGCCGGGGCTGCCAAAGTCGACGGCCTTGATCTCCTGGCCGTCCGTGAGGCTGCCGCGGCTGCCTCCGGAGAAGGCGACCGGCGTGCGTGTGAGCGCACCTTCAGCCGAGCGGAACGTGCCGGACCACGAGCACGTCTCGTGGCCGGAATGGCGAACGCAGGACAGTTGTTCTGCGGTGAAGATGCCGGCTACACCCTCGGTGGTCGCCGCGCGCAGGGCATTGCCCATGTTGGGCAGCGTCACGCCCAGCAGCAGGAGCGCCGTCATGAACAACACAAGGGACACCACCCCGGATTGCCGCCTGGGCTGTCTGCTCTCTGCCCCGTTCATTCGGCTGCGCCGCTCAGGCCGGCACGGCGCAGGTGCACTGTGCCGTCGCATTGTCGGCGCGGTGGCTCCGCGTGTGCAGCATCATGGCGACCACCATGGGCAGAGTCACCACTGTGTTGTAGAACAGGTGCAACTCCACCCGCGGCACGAACAGTTGGATGACGCTGGCCGGCGCGGCCTTGCCAAACAGGTACGACCCGGCGAGTGCCTGCACCAGCAGCAGCCCGTGCTCGAAGTGGTGCCACACCTGAATACCTAGCGCGGTGTTCCACCAGGTACGTGACGCTCCCGTGAACCCCGGCCGTAGCAACACGAAGCCGCCGAGCATGATCAGCGCGTAGCCGTAGTGCATCCACTCCGACGTGACCAGCCAGGGGAAGGGAACGCCGAGGACCCCCCTGGCGTCCGGAACCGGCCAGCCCAGCAAGTAGACCTGTATGGCCTGGGCCATATGCTCCGCCCAATGGGCGAGGACAATGACGAGGAAAACCCTCAGCCCTGTCTGGTGATGCCTGCTGTTGAGCGTGTCGATGCCGCTTCGGATCCCATACGACACCGTGGTACCAGCTGACATGGGGCACCCTCCGTAGTCCGGCTTGGATACCTAATCCCAGCAAGCGGTGTACACGGCGGTCTTCTTGCAGCGTGCCCAGTTGCCGCCCGAGTGCAGCGCCGGGCTTTGTCATCGGTGGAAATCCTGACCGGCCTCGGCGCCAGTTCGCTACACACGGGGGACGTCTTCGGTCCTCATGGCTGGCCGACGCATGCTTCTCCCGTCGTGCCGGCGTGGTGGTCTGCCGTCCCCGAAGTCGTCATGCTCCGCAGGCTCCGGGGCGGCTACGCCGCTCTCTGCGACTCCTACACCTCCAGGCCCGAGGTACCCGACCAGACAGGCAAGCCCGCCAGCTGCGAATCGCTGCCGTCCGGGCGCTGCCATACCGCCCAAGAAATGTCTCGGTGGGCGCGATGAGTTCTGCCCCCGCCGCCGGTATGTATCCGTGGAGCCGCACATGACTCCCGGTGAGCCGCAGGCCGCGGTGAGCCGCACCAGCACGACGAAGCGAGGCAAACCTTGACTGCGAACCAGACGCGTGCGGCTGATGAGACCGCCATCCTCAAGGTACTCAAGGGTGTCTACGAGGCCTGGAACGCGAACGACGCTGACGCGTTCGTGGCCGAGTACACCGAGGACGCCAGCGCGATCCTGCCCGGGTCCTACCGAAAGTCCCGGGACGAGATTCGCGCGAGCATGGAGGTCGGGTTCAGCAGCTTCCTGAAGGGCTCCACCACCACCGACAAGGTGCTGAACGTCCGCTTCATCAACGACGACGCCGCCGTGGTCGTCAGCGAGACGGGCGTCCTCTTCCCGGGCGAGACCGAGGTGCCGGACGAGCGGCTTGTGATCGCGACCTGGGTGCTCACCCGCCAGGACGGTAGTTGGCTGCTTGCGGCCTACCAGAACTCCCCATCTGTCATGAGCATGCCCTGAGACTGTTATCGGGCCCGGTGCCCCGTCGTCCGTCGTCGCGGAAGCGGGGCGCCTGGCCGGCTGGGCCCAGCCAGGCGGAGGCGAGCCCCCCGACCGAGGACCAGGCTTCGAGCGCCTCACTCCAGTCCGCGGCAACGCATCACGAGCCGGGAGCCCCCAGCCCCCATCACCTTGATGAGCCACCGTCTCCGCCAAGTTTTCGTGACGGGCACGCCAGTGCGCTCTTGAATCTGGATAACCCATGTTCGAATAAGGCACCGCCGGGAGAATGGAGATAAATATGAGCGCCAAAGAGACGGTTTTGCCAACCGTCACTCCGCTATCGACCGGAGCGCGCACGGGCCGGATCATGCTCATCGTGCTGTTGCTTGGCGAGTTTATGACCGTGATCGACGTATTCATCGTGAACGTGGCTATGCCGCAGATTGAGTCAGAACTGAACGCTTCAGGCGCTGCGCTTCAGATGGTCGTCGGTGGGTACACGATCGCCTTTGCGATGCTCTTGATTACCGGGGCTCGCCTCGGTGACCAATATGGTTATCGCCGTATGTTCCTGCTGGGCGCGGCCACGAGCCCGCCCTGGACGGCCTGCGGGATACCGCGCGGGCGCTCAGCGGTGGCGTTTTCCACAGATCAGGAAAAGTGACACAGCTTTTCAGGCGCTGCACAGGCCGAGGGAGGCAGAGCCCTCACCTTCTGGATGAAGGGTGGCCCAGCCGGCCTCGGCGTCGTCCAGGTGACCGGAACCGCCGTGCGCCCCCACCGGTCGCTGTTAAGTCGAGGATGCGCAGCTGGACGTCGGGCTGGCAGTGGCGGCAGCGCGTAGCCCGGCGGCGAGCAGGCGGCGGGCTTCGTCACGACTGATCGTGCGGCGTCGTGTGCCTGCCATGTAGCAGTCGCCGGCGTGAACCTGGACAGGAGGTCGGCCCGCGTCGATGCCGAGTTCGACGATCCAGTCCGGTATGGGCGGGCGTGGGGGCCGCTGGAAGACGTCACGCCGGGGCCGCTGGACAACGTCACGGCCACTCGGCGGCGTCGAACGCGGGCGCGAGTGGGGCCAGTGCCGCGCGGAGTTGGTCGGGCAGTGAGCCGGAGGGCACGACCAGTCCTCCGGCGCCGAAACTCCCGGCGGTCCCCGCGTTCCCGGTCGGCTGGAGCCAGCCTTCCAACGCGATGCGAACCGCCGCGGCCACGCTCGCCGCGAGAACGCGGGCTGTGTGCGCTCCGGCGTCACCTAGGCGTTCGGCGATCACCGCCGTGAGAGGGGGCTCGATGTCGGCGGTGGTGTCGAGGAACGCGTCGCGCAGCGCGGGCCGGGTGGTGATCAGCAGCAACGCCTCGTGTTCGCGCTCACCGGTGTTCGTGTACTGCTCGACCACTGCTTCGGTGACGGCGTCAGCCAGGCGCACTCCTGCGGGCCGGGCCGCGACCGCCGCCGCGATCCGCGCCTCCCGGTCCGCGGTGACAGCGGAGACGATCGCCTGCTCGCGGCTGGCGAAGTAGTTGTTGTAGGTGCGCGGCGAGACCCCGGCCGCTTCGGCGATGTCCTCGACCCGCACCTGGTCGGGGCCGCGCTCCACGGCCAGGCGCAGGGCTGCCTTGCGAAGCGCCTCGCGTGTGGCCTGCTTCTTCCGCTCCCGCAGCCCTGGTGGTGGTGTCGACACGGTGTCAGCGTTCCACACAGGGCTGCGTGCCCGCAAATTTGCGTGCACGCACTTTTCCTGTCAGCCTCGACCCGACCGGGACCGACGGAGAGGACGTCACCATGCGAGCAAGAGGAATGACCTACGACACCGGATTCGTCGTGCACGGCCAGATATCCCGCGAGCACTTCGACCCCGCGGTGGTCCGGCGCGAGCTCGCCATCATCCGCGACGACCTGCACTGCAACGCGATCCAGATCATCGGCGGCGACCCGGACCGACTGGAGCTGGCCGCCGGTGCCGCCGCCGAACTCGGCCTGGAGGTCTGGTTCTCGCCGTATCCGCTGGAGCTGGATCCGGAGCAGATCCTCACGCTCTTCCGCGACTGCGCCGAGCGGGCGGAACGACTCCGGCAGCAGGGGGCCACAGTCGTGTTCGTCGCAGGGGTCGAGCTGAGCGTGATGAACCGCGGGTTCCTGCCCGGAGAGAGCCCCGAGAAGCGGGTCGAGCAGCTGATGGGCCGACCCGGGCGGCGCGCCGAAGCGATGCGCGAGCTCGGCGTGCGCATCAACGCATTCCTCCGCGACGCCGCGGCCACGGTCCGCGAGCGCTTCCAGGGCAAGCTCACCTACGCATCCATCCAGTTCGAGCAGGTCGACTGGACTCCCTTCGACATTGCGACGTTCGAGCTGATCCGCTCCGCCGAGGTCGCCGACCGGTTCCGGGACGCGGTGGGCATCCTGGCCCAAGGCCCCAAGCCGCTCGCCATCACCGGGTTCGGCACCGCGGCCTACCGCGGCGCGGGAGATCGCGGTGGGCGGGTGCTGGAAGTGGTCGAGTACGACCCAGAGACCAAGGCCCCTGTACGACTGAACGGCACATACGAGCGTGACGAGGCCGGCCAGGCCGCATATCTGAGCGAACTGCTGGAGATCTTCGAGACCGAGGGCGTGGACAGCGCGTTCGTGTTCTTGTTCGCCCTGCCTGGCTACCCGCACCGCCCGGGCGGCGACCCCAGGGACGATCTGGACCGGGCCGGCCTGGGCATCGTCAAACTCCTCGAAAGGCGCCGGGGGCAGACCTACCCCGACATGGAATGGGAGCCCAAGGCCGCCTTCGCGGCAGTGGCGCAGCGGTATCGGAGGTGACAGGCCCCGCACACGGTGACCACGGCTCGGGATCTGCACTGCGCCGCTGTGCAGATCCCGAGCAAGTCTGGTAAAAGCCCAGGGCCTCGGACAAGGCGGAATCGTCCGTTTCGGCACCCTCGAACGCGGCGCTGCCCAGGTGTGCCCAGCAGTCAATCTGCCGTGGGTCCTCGCGCACGGCTGCGAGCAGTACCTCCCGGTAAGCTGCGTCGTTCCCTGTGCGCTCCCGCAGACCAAGTGCGCGGTCAACAGGCGGTGATCCTTCCCCGACATACGGATCGGGCATCCGGTAGCACGGCCGCGGCCCGGCCTCGCGCACCGCACGCCACCAGGCCCACGTCGGCTTGCCGACGGAATCGGCGGCGGCTGAGGGGCGCGCGCCCCACCCACACTCCGAGCGTGGATCGTAGTCCTCGCCGCCGAAGGCCGGGCCGGCCAGGCCCGTGCCGACCGCATGCGGCACGGACCCTTGCATGGCGTCCTCGCGGCTACGCCGTCGCCCGCTCCAACCCGAGGGCGGCCAATTCGTGGGGGCGGTCACTGTCGCCATTTGATGGAGCAGCCCAGGCTTGGCCGGTGGGGCTCGGGTACCGGTTCACCGGCCAGGACGTGCCTGATCGCGTTGTCCAGCAGTGCACCAGTGACCGGCTTGCCGCTTCCGGGTGTGGAGTCGTCCATTGCGCCGCGGTAGGCCAACCGGTGCTGGGCGTCGTAGAGGAAGAAATCCGGTGTGCAGGCGGCCCGGTAGGCCCGGGCGACGGTTTGGTCTGTATCCACCAGGTACGAGAAGCTCCACCCCGCCCGCCGGGCCTGCTCGGCCAGATGCTCGGGCCGGTCGTCCGGATACGCGTCGGTGTCGTTGGCACATACGCCCACCACCGCCAGGTTGGGGTGGCCCTCGAGCAGCCTTCCGAGTTCGGCCTCGATGTGGCGTACGTACGGGCAGTGGTTGCACAGGAATGCGACCAGCATCCCAGGTGCAGCGGCGAAGTCGTCCCGGCGGACCGTTCGACCTGACAGGTCGGGCAACGCGAAGTCCGGCGCGGGTGTACCCAGGGGCACTATCTGTGAGGAGACGGCCATGCAGGCGATCCTACGGAGCTTGCGGCCGCGACTTTCGTTCCGGCTCGCCCACCTTGGCGACTTCACCAGGACTCTTCGGCAGGGAGGAAGGATGACCTGTACGCCCACGGCTGGGTCCGCGCCCCACAGCCCGCAGCGCCCGCCAGCCAACCGGCCCGAGCTGAATCGGACCACGCTGCAGGCACTATGGGGCGTCTTCACCCGCCCAGTGCGATGGCGTCCCTATCACCACGGCTGGCCATTTCGCTGGGTGTAGTGCCGTGACCGAATAGGTCCACCGGGTTGGGAGCGTAGGAATCCGCAACACGCCTCTCCTCGAAATCCAGTGGTCACGTTGGCTTGGGGCAAGAAGAGTCCCTGGTCATGACCCCGCTAACCCCCTGGTTGCTTGCGGGCCTTCGGTTGACCACGCCGCGCCTGGAGCTGCGGTTGCCGAACCTGGATGATCTCGCCGCGTTGGCTTCATTGGCCGCCGATGGTGTGCATGACCCGGCGGTGCAGCCGTTCACCGTGGCATGGACCGATGTCGGGCCCGAACAGCGTGCTCGGAGTGTCATGCAGTACCACTGGCGCTGCAGGGGGGAAGCCGGTGCTGACGGAGGCCGTCGCCGGGGCGATCCTCAACCACCCGCGCTTCGTGGTCGCTACCCCGGACTCGCCGCGCGAGGACACAATCACCGTCCAGAGCCGGTGCGGGATCCGCTACCGATTGACCCTGGACCTCGACCTCGTTGACCCCGGCTCTCAGGAGCCGTCGACCCCGGCTGCGGACGTCGCGTCCGCCGTCGACCGGGTCCTCATGCGCAACCCCAGCGATGCCGAGCGCGCCACCGCCGAACTCCTCAACTACATCTCCGCCACGTGGCAGAAGCAGGACATTCCGCTGCGTGAGCACCACAGGGCGTCACCCGCTCCCTCACGACCGCCGGGAGCCGCAATGGCCGTGACCCAGCTCCCCGCGCCCCAGCCGTACTTCACGTCCTGGCGGGACGTCCCGACCGGGATCTGTGCGACCGCCGCCCAGCTCAAGACCATGGACCTGCCCCGTCAGCCGGGCCCGCCCGCCGCCACCGTCGACGGCCAGGACGGCATCGGCCGGAGCATGACGATCACCCTGTACCGCATCGACCAGCCGCTGCCGACCGCGTCCACGGCCGCCCAGCTGGTCGCCGCCCGCGCCCGGTCCCTGAACATCACCTGGCTCGGATAGCCACCCGTCGACAACGCCCCGGCTCCGGCATTGCAGCTGCCGGAGCCGGGGTGTTTCGCATCGTAGGCGTGGCCGTACCGCTTCAGCTTTTCATTTAACCCCCCTCGGGGGTGATGTAGTCGCCCCAGCCGAAAGTGGCGACGTAAGTCAGTCGAACGACTTCTCCGCCGTGTCCGCCCCTGATGCGGATGATGGTCAGCGCGAGGATGAACCAGGCCGTGAAGCACCCCGCGACGATCAAAGTCCAGCGAGCTCCCGAGAAACTGGCAATGACGACCAGGGCAATGGTCGTGACGACCAGTCCGATGTGGCCACCGCCGAAATCCGTGCTGGACCTGCGACCGCCTGTCATCAGAGCCCCCCGAAGATCACACCGGTCTGCGTCAGAGCAGACTACGGGGCTCTGCTATCTCACTCGGGTCGCCTATGTACGGTCAGGGATGAGGCGCGTGCGATACGGCGATGGCGGTGGAGTCGGGCCGCAGGCCCCCGCCCGGGCGGGCAGGGGAGCGGCGCCTGTCGTCGACGGGTTGGATGCGGTGTTCACGCGATTCCTCTCGCCCGTGGTGTGCCGACCACGGCCACGTCATCAACACCGAGCCCGAACGATCGCCCACCCCGGCACGGACGTTCTGATCGAGGGCCCTTGCACAGGGACTTCATTCGGCTGAGTCATGACCGCCTGCGCGTCTAGAAGACCCGCAGGCGGCAGGTCTTCCCCCACGCAGGATGTTCAAGAGTCAGCAGTCGGTTGACCGAAGGAGTTCACCTGAGTTGGCACGCCCGTCTTCTCTTCCACCACGCCACCCCGGCCACCCTTCGACCCTGAACTGCCCCCCGCGCTCGAAGCGATGGGCGCGGCGCCGGGCGGATCGGCGACTGCCCTGTCCGTGGCGACGCTGCCAGTGATGCGGAGCATGCTCGGTGAGAGCCCCGTTCCGGGGCAACCGGAGGCAGACCTGACGGCCGGTAGGCTGGTCACCGTCGAGGACCGTCAGGTGCCCGGTCCCCCCGGTGGGCCCGACCTCACTGTGCTCATCCTGCGTCCTGCTGAGGCCCAGGGACCCGTCCCGGGCATATATTCAGAGCCCAAGACCAGCGATCGCGGGTGAGCTCGCAGGAGCCGCAGGGCTGCGCCCCGGAACCCCTTGTTCGGACTACGGGGGGGGCGCACGTACCCGTGCGGCGGGCGTGCATCATCCACGCGAGCGATCTCTCGACGACCCGGCGTCAGTGCGTGTTTGAGTACATGATGGTGGTCCCAGATTGCCTGGAGTCTGGAGACGAGGTCTCTGGCCTGGCACGATGAACGCCTATGAGTGATCAAGAAGCTGCGCTAGCTCAGGCTGGTCGCCTGGTAGGAGAACTGTTCCCACAGGCGCTCGGGGCTGTTCTCGGCGGGTCAGCTGCCCAGGGCTGTTCCACTCCGACCAGCGACCTCGACATCGGTGTCCTCCTCGCAGACTCCGCCGGAAGCGGCCGGGAGGTGATCCGCCACGAAGGACGCCTTGTGGAACTGTTCCTCAACTCCGTGGGGGATTTGCCCGAGTTCTTCGAGTGGGACCGTGCTCGCCGCCGGGCGACCGTGGTCTTCATCTATGCCCAAGGGGTAACGCTGACTGACCCTGATGGCCACGTGGCCCGCACTTGTCAGCTCGCACAAGAGATTGTCGCCCTGGGGCCACCGCCCCTGACAGCAGAGCAGTGGCGCCACGGCCGATATGTGCTGACCTGCTACTTCGACGACCTGGTTGACACCCCGCCCTCAAGCCGCCATGAGCAGCTTGTCATCGCTGACCACGTGCTTCGGGAAGCTGCCGAACTCCTCACTGCCCACCATGGTGCGTGGACAGGAATCGGCAAGTGGCTGCCCCGCCGGCTCGTGGCGGCGGACCCAGATCTGGGAACGGCGCTGTTGGACGGATACCAGGCTGTGGCAGAACGGGCCGATCCAACCCGATTGGCAGCCAAGGTTAAGGAGCTCCTGGGTCTGATCGGCGGGCCACTGCGAGAGGGGTACTCGCACCGGTGGCAGGCATACGAAGCAAGCGGAACCTGACGCCGTTCAGTGCTTCCTCGTCCAGTCTGAGCGGGTGTTTTTCTTCCTAGCGCGTTGAAGCACGGCGCCGCTCCGGAGACGCTAGACAGGCGTGGACGACGAGCCGACTTCGCCTGGTGGCAGCGGCAGCGGCGGCGACAGCTCGGCCGGGACGACCCTGCCCCGTCGAGGACACCGACGGATTTCACTGATCAGCGCACACGGACGCGGGTTTCCGTTGAGGCCGGTGCCGCTCCGAGATCCAGGTGGTCAGCAGATCTGTCTTCATCCGTGCGACTCGGTCAATTCCCTGTGCCAGGCCACCCATTGCGAACGGATCGTCGTGGCGGAGGGCCGGTGCCCGAGGGGACGATGCGTGGAGGTGCCGGGTGGTCATCCCGGCGAAGTGTTGGAGGCGCTGCTTGTGAACACCGCATCGCGGTGCGCCTCGCTATGCGCGCCAGACGCTGACCACTTCGCTTCGCCCACCGGCTGACGTGCTTCGTTCGCGGTGGGCGCTTCCCCTTATGGGAGACCACCGTAGTGCCCGAAGACTTCTCGACGGGTGATCGCCGTCCTCTGACAACGGTTCTTGCCGCCAACCTCGTTTCGATCACTGGGAATTGCCTCACGTACATGGGCGTGCCGTGGTTCGTGCTGCAGAGCACGGGCAGTGCCGCCAAGGCCGGGATCGTCGCGTTCTGCACACTGCTGCCCGCAGTGCTCGCTGCGCTCGTCGGCAGTCCGGTCATCGACCGGATCGGGCGACGGCGGGTGAGTGCTGCCTCGGATCTCGCCTGCGGAGTCGCCGTTGCCACGATCCCGCTGCTGCAGTTCGCCGGCATCCTGCAGTTCTGGATGCTGGGCGTGCTGATGGCGATGACAGGGCTGTTCCGTTCGCCGGGTGAAACTGCCCGCGGCGTGCTGTGGCCCACGCTCGCCGAACGCGCCGGAATGCCGCTGACCAAGGCTGCCGGGTTGTACGACGGTGCAGCACGCTGTGCGGCGCTGACTGGATCCGCTCTCGGAGGTGTGCTCATCGCCGTACTCGGTGCCGTACTCGGTGCCGAAAACGTCCTGTTGGTGGATGCCGCGACCTTCGCCGTGTCCGCGCCGCTGTTCGCGTTCGGGGTGCGCGGCCTGCCCGAGGCGCAGGCCCAACAGCGGGCGGAGCCGGCGTCGCTGCGTGCCTACCGTCGTGAACTCGCGGAAGGGTATCGCTTCGTGGCGGCCACGCCGTTGCTGCTGAGCCTGTGCCTGATGACGATGGTCACCAGGGGCCTCGACCAAGGGTGGAGCGCCGTGCTCCTCCCCGTGCATGCGCGTGAGGAGCTTGATGGTTCCATCGATCTCGGTCTGCTGAACGCGGCATTCGGGGTCTGCGCACTCACGGGGGCGCTGGTCTATGGGGCGGTGGGCAGCCGCTGGTGGCCAGTGTTCACGCTCGCGTTTCTCATCGTGGGCCTACCGTGCTTCGTGGTGGGCGCCTTCACCGACACCTTCACGCCGCTGGCCGTAATCATGGCGATTGAGGGCCTCGCCTGCGGGGTGCTCAACCCGATCATGGCCACAGTGACGTATGAGACGGTGCCGGAGGAACTGCGCAGCCGCGTGCTGAGTGCGACGACGGCCTCGGTCCAGCTGGTCACTCCGCTGGGCGGACTGGCTGCGGGTTTCCTCGTGGATTCGGTCGGCCTGTCCTCCCCCCTGCTGACGGTTGGCGGTGTGTATCTGCTCGCCACGTTGTGCCCGGTGATCTTCCCGGCCTGGAGGCAGATGGACAGGACCGGTACACCCCACGACAGGGCGGAGGGCTCGTTGCCGCAGGGTTCGGGGTCGAAGCGGGTGTAGTCACGCTGACGGCCGTTTCGGCGCTGTTCACAAACACTTGACGTCGGTGCTCCCCGTCGCCTGATCAGGCGACGGGCCTGGTCTATCTTCGTCCGGCTGTCGGTTCGGGGGCCTGTGCGGGTCAGGCGCCGGGTCATGAGGGTGATGAATGCCCGGTTCAGGCGTGCCTCGGCGTGCTGCGGAAGCCGTTCGTAGTCCCTCACGTTGCGGCGGGCGTTCATGATCCAGCCGATCGACCGCTCGACTTTCCAACGGCGGGGCAGCACGACGAAGCCCCTGGTCCCCTTGGGACGCAGGACGGGCCGCAGGGACAACCAAAGGTGATCGGCGCTCCAACTGGGCAGCACGTCACGGGCGTAGGCCGAGTCGGCCCAGATCTGAGTGATCTGCGGGTGGGTGAGCCGCAGGCTCCAGAGCAGGTCTCTGGTCATGACCTCGTCACGGGCGTCGCCGGCGGTGACCGTGATCATTACAGGCAGGCCGAGAGTGTCTACAGCGATGTGTCTCTTGCGGCCGTTGATTTCCTTGCCCGCGTCATAGCCTCGGCTGTCCTTGCCGACGGTGGAGGCCGCCTTCACGGACTGGGAGTCAACGATCAGTGTCACCGGGAAGGGGCAGCGGCCCTTGCCCCGTGCGTATCCGTCGCCGCAGCTCGTCGCGGATGAAGGCCACCGCTCCGGCCCGGTTCCACCGCCAGAAGAACCCGCAAACGGTCTGCCAGGGCGTTCTGTGGAATGAGATTTGTCAAGGTTGCAGCCCTTTTACCGTGAGAAAAAGCAGTGCACGGTGATCACGCGAACGGGACACTGGTTCGATGACCGAGTCAGACGCGAAGGCGGATCTCCGTCTCTACTTGCAGGACGCCCGTGACGCGCTGTTGTGGAAGCTGGAAGGCTTGTCGGACTACGGCATCCGCCGACCCATGACTGCGACAGGTACGAACCTGCTGGGGCTGGTCAAGCACCTGACCGGTGCCGAAGCGGCGTATTTCGGCGAGACCTTCGGCCGGCCGGTTGAGGCGCCGCCGCTCTGGATCGTGGGGGCTGCCGAGCCGAACGCTGACCTGTGGGCGACCGCCGACGAGACACGTGAGCAGATCGTCGACGATTACCGCCGGGTGTGCGCTCACTCGGACGTGACGATCGAGTCGCTTCCCCTCGACGCTGTCGGCCAGGTGCCCTGGGGTCCGCGGCCTGAGCTGCCACTCCGCCGGATTCTTGTCCACATGATCGCCGAGACTCAGCGGCATGCTGGGCATGCCGACATCGTCCGTGAACTCATCGACGGGACCACCGGACAGCGGCCCGGGAGCGACAACACGGCGCCCGGCGACTTGGCCTGGTGGGAGGAGTACCGAAGCCGGCTGGAGCAGGTGGCCAAGGAGTCAGACTCAGGCTCGTAGCTCAATTCCGATAGCGGGTCTGTACGGTCCCCTCTGCATCAGGTGTCATCCCCTGATCGGGATCGCCCGTTGAGACAGCCGCAGCCGCGTGGGGTGCCGCGCAGCGCGAAGAGCCGCTGATGGAGGTTGCGCGCCCGTATCGGTCCCTCCTGTGGGGCGGTGAAGAGGCCGGTCTGATCACGGCTGAAAAGTGACGGTGCGGTGCTACAGTCAGCCAGCCTTTCGGTCCCCACTTCGAGAGGGGGCGTCGATGACCGGAAGGAAAAGGAGGGGTTTTCCTTTGCCAGGAAGACGTTTGCGTAAGAAGCCGTATCTCAACCGATCTTGGAACGTGTGGATCGAACGGAGTTCCTGGTCGGGTGATCTTCCGTCGGTACGCGCATGAAGGCAGGGCCTC